>NZ_JBLWEX010000153.1:0-12071 GCF_048323875.1 Yersinia sp. LJYL362 | reverse complement strand
GCAACAATGAAAATGGCATGCCACGTCGCTCTCGCCGCTCACCTCGCCACCTGCGTGTCAGTGGTCAACGCCGTCGCCGCTATCGTGATGAGCGCTACCCAACTCAGTCAGCTATGCCGCTGGCGGGGGCTTTCGCCTCACCGGAAATGGCATCAGGTAAAGTGTGGGTGCGTTATCCAGTGGCTCAACCGTTTGAACCCGCCTTTGTGGAAAATCCGGTTGAAGAACAACAGCCTGTTGAATACGTACAGGAAGTGACTGCTGTCGTAGAACAAGTTGCTGTTGTTGCAGCACCTGTTGCCGCTGCAGCACCTGTTGTTGCTGTCGTAGCTGAAACTATTGTGCCGACCCCAGCCCCACAACATAAGCCCGGTGGTTCTTCATCATCCGCTGCTGCCGTACCGGGCCGTGCGCCGGTTGTTGTAGAAACGGCAATAGTAGAAACGGCAATTGTAGAAACGGTAACTGTAGCGCCAATCGTTGAAACCCGTGCTATTGAAGAACCTGTTCAGGTAACTGACATTGCACCAGCAACAGAAACTATCACGGCAGTCGAGCCAGTGACCGAAGACGCTGTGGCAACAGAAACTGTAGTTGAAGCGACTATCGAACCCGTCGCTGTCGTGGAAGAAGCCGTAACCCAAGAGCCTGTTGTTGAAGAAACAGCAGCTGTAGTTGAAGACGCGACAGTCGCTGAAGAAGCTGTAGTTGAAGATATGACAGTTGAAGAAGTGACAGTTGAAGAAGCGGTGGTTGAAGCACCAATCGTGGCGGAAACAGTGGTTGAAGATACTGTGGCAGAAGAAGCTACGGTGACTGAATCAGTAGCCGATGCGGCTCCTGTTGCGGTTGCACCACAAGAGACGGTTGTTGCTCATCCTGAAGGAGTGTTATTCAAGCACTATGCTTCAGCGCCAATGACCAAAGCACCAGCACCTGATTACGAACCAGCATCGCCAAGCCAAGGCCATTGGGAACGCCCAGCCTTTGATTTTGCAGGTAAAGGGTCTGCGGGTGGTCATGCGGCAGCAACTAAGGCAACAGCACCAGCAACAAAGCCACAATCGGTTGAATAGTAGCAATATCGTTCGGCCCTAATAGTGTAAAACCCGCCATTTGGCGGGTTTTTTATTGAGCAAAGATTATCACGCGATTTGCTTCACTTTCTTTATCTCAAGGCTTTCCAACTTGCCTTCAATCGCTTTGACAAACGCGTTGAAGTGCTCGGTTTTATTATGTTTTTCTAATGCATCTTCAGATGCCCAGCGTTCAAAAAACACGAATGAGCCTTTTTGATCGCTTTCAGCATGGAGATCATATTGCAGATTCCCCTTCTCTTCACGACTCGGTTCGATAACCTGATGAACTGCGGCAGTAACCTCAGCAATAAATTCAGCTTTCGCCACTAAACTGGCAATAACACGAACTTCCATAGTTATTCTCCCATCTGTACATTTAATTGGCGTATTTAACGATAAATCAATCACTCACCCTTTTGGGTATTTTTTCGAGACCTTTCTATAAGAGCCCCTTTTTGCATTGTTTTCAACTTAGTCGTAACAATCAGATGCATCTGGAGCACTTTCCGCTTATCCTTAGACCCCGCCGGAAACAGCACAAAAACCCCGATATCTCATCATGACTGCGGAGCTCGTTGAATGACTGCACAACCCCAAACCCTGAAAATTCGCCGCCCCGATGACTGGCATATTCATTTACGTGATGACGAAATGCTCAGTACCGTGCTGCCCTATACCTCCGAGGTGTTTGCCCGGGCTATTGTCATGCCGAATCTGACCCCACCGATAACCACCGTTGCCAGTGCCATTGCCTATCGGGAACGTATTTTGGCGGCAATTCCTGCGGGCCATAAATTCACGCCACTAATGACGTGCTACCTGACCAATACTCTCGACGTCAATGAACTGACTCAAGGTTTTGAACAAGGTGTGTTTACCGCAGCCAAGCTGTATCCGGCCAATGCCACCACCAACTCAACCCATGGTGTCTCAGATATTCCAGCGATTTATCCCCTGTTTGAACAAATGCAGAAGAAAGGTATGCCATTACTGATCCACGGGGAAGTCACTGATGCTGCCATTGATATTTTTGATCGTGAAGCACGCTTTATTGACCAGGTCCTGGAGCCGATACGCCGTCAATTCCCTGAGCTAAAAATTGTCTTTGAGCATATCACCACCAAAGACGCTGCTGACTATGTGCTGGCAGGCAATCGTTTCCTTGGTGCGACCATCACCCCTCAACACTTGATGTTCAACCGTAATCATATGTTGGTTGGCGGAATTCGCCCTCACCTGTTCTGCCTGCCCATTCTAAAACGCAGCACTCATCAAGAAGCCCTGCGTCAAGCGGTTGCCAGTGGATCTGAGCGCTTCTTTCTTGGAACTGACTCTGCCCCGCATGCCAAACATCGTAAAGAGTCATCCTGTGGTTGCGCGGGGGTGTTCAATGCTCCGTCGGCACTCGCGGCTTATGCCACCGTTTTTGAAGAGCTGGGTGCATTGCAACATCTGGAAGCATTCTGCTCTTTGAACGGCCCACGCTTCTATGGTCTGCCCGTTAACAAAGATTTCGTTGAGTTGGTTCGGGTTCCTTTCCGACAACCTGAAGAAATCACACTCGGAAATGAATCTATTATTCCTTTCCTTGCTGGCCAGAGCATCAACTGGTCAGTTAAAGCCTGATAACATCAGCTGTAGAGCGCACTTTTTCTACAGCTGAAATTTTTTTATCAACCAGTTGCGGCCTGAATATTTATACTGTATAAATAACCAGTATAAATATTCGGAGGGCTAAATATGCGTGTTGAAGTCAGTATTGATAAAAAAAACCCGTTACCCGCAGGTGCTATCGAAGCACTCACCAATGAATTGAGTAAACGATTGAAGACTAAATTCCCGGACACCACCACTGCAGTACAAGTGCGTTATGCCGGAGCCAATAATCTTTCTGTTTTAGGTGGAGCCAAAACGGATAAAGATCTCATCTCTGAAATATTACAAGAAATATGGGAAAGCGCGGACGATTGGTTCGATGCGGAATAAATCACAATAAAAAATATGTTGTATACCCTAAATAATTCAAGTTGCGGGAAGGCGGCAAGTGAGAAAATCCCGATGAGCTTACTGTGTCGTAAGTGATTCGGGTAACAAATCGGTCAGGAGCCGATTTGAACGCTGCTTGCAGCGGCCTCGTAGAGGCGAGGCCCATGGACGGGCCGAGTAACGAGCGTAGCCAACGCACATGCAGCTTTAAGTATGACGGGTATAGGTAAATGCTGTTTTGCCGGGGAATCGCTCCTCGGCTTTTTTCATTTTAATCTTCGCTTAATTAATCATCAGGAAATAAATAATTTGTAAAGATCTGTGGATAATCACCACATTCATCAGCGCTTGCGTATACTAAAAAAGTTCACTTAGTATTGAGTCGCATTGATCCTCGTTAGTCACTCCAGTTAGTAACTACTATGTAAGGGGTCTTTATGGACAGAAATGATGAAGTTATCCAGACTCACCCGCTCGTTGGTTGGGATATCAGCACTGTAGATGCATATGACGCGATGATGATACGTCTTCATTACCTGTCTTCCATGGATCAACCGCCTGAAGATGCGCTGGTTGATAGAACACTCTGGCTGACGACTGATGTTGCACGCCAATTAATAAATATCTTAGAAGCAGGCATTGCTAAAATTGAGTCATCAGAATACCAAGACTTGGACCGCCGTAAGCATTAATTATCACCAACAATTAATTTCTCAAAGCTCACAAAAAAGGCACCCATAATATGACTGGGTGCCTTTTTATTAACCGCTCCCATCATAATAACGCTAACATCCCTTTTGCTCCTTTCGGTCACGTGTTATTACTATCGTTTTAATTTTATCGCGACTTGCTGCCTTTCATTTAAATCGTTCTGGTCATTATCAGGATAAAAACTGCGTTTCAAATCAAACAGCGTAAATAAGGTCGGCGGTGATATTCACCAAGGTGAAAAATATGGATTATGATTTGATTGTCATTGGCAGTGGCTCGGTCGGTTCTGCCGCAGGTTACTACGCCTCACAAGCCGGTTTAAAAGTGCTGATGATTGACAGCGCTATGCCCCCTCACCAGGCAGGCAGTCACCATGGCGACACCAGAATCATTCGCCATGCATATGGTGAAGGCGAGAAATATGTTCCATTAGTATTACGCGCACAAGCACTATGGGATCAACTCTCCGCTCAGACGGGTGAAAAATTGTTTCAGGCCAGTGGGGTACTCAATTTGGGGCCTGATGATTCAATTTTCCTGAAAAATGCACAACTCAGCGCACAACAATATAATTTACCCGTCGACATTTTAAACGCAGCGCAGGTTCGCGAGAAATGGCCAGTACTTACTGTACCGGATAATTATATTGGTGTGTTCGAACCACAATCAGGTTATTTACGTTCAGAGCTGGCAATAAAAACACTGATCAACGCGGTCACTGAGGCGGGTTGTGGCATTTTATTTAACTGCCCGGTAACCGCGATTGAACCATTTGATGATGGGATTGATGTTGTAACCATCGATGGCACTTACAGCGCTAAGAAAGTGGTGGTCACCGCTGGCACTTGGGTTAAAGAATTACTGCCGCAATTACCCATAACAGCCATACGCAAAGTTTTTTCCTGGCACCATGCTGATGGTCGCTACAGTGAAGGGAATCATTTTCCCGCATTTACAGTAGAAACACCGGATAATATTCATTACTACGGGTTTCCCTCACAGAATGATGAACTGAAACTCGGTAAGCATAATGGGGGTCAACCGATAGAATCAGCCGCACAACGTAAGCCATTTGGGGCTTATGCTGAAGATGGTACTGAAGTATTTGGCTTTTTGCGTCATTTCTTACCTGGCGTGGGTGTTTGTCTACACGGGGCAGCATGCAGCTATGATATGAGTCCCGATGAAGATTTCATTATCGATACCTTGCCAAACAACCCTCATATTATGGTAGTGACGGGCTTAAGTGGCCATGGATTTAAGTTTGCCACCGCACTGGGTGAAGTCGCCGCACTCTTTGCGCAAGATAAAACATCACCTATTGATATTTCTGCGTTTTCACTAGCACGATTCGCTCATTCTTAGACTACAAATGACCATTAATTGATTAAATTGCTGCCAATAACTATTTGTATTTAGAATAAGTTATTGGCAATTAATTTATATTGCTTATCTTTTAATTTCAGTATAAAACACCATTAGTTTCGCAATTAACGGGAGGTTCATTCGTTAAATCCGTCAAGAAACATCGTAAATCCCGAATTGACGCTTCGGTCATCATAGGATTACCTTATCCTTGTATGCAGCCAGGTATGGTTGCAGTTAGACAAGGATGTATGTCATATGAAAATATTAATTATTGATGAATGTTTTTATACCCGCTCAGGGGTAAATACTTATTTAAATAACTCAACATCGCTTAATTTAAGAGATGTGCCTACAGTTGAACAAGCGACATCAGCTATCCATGATTTTAATCCTGAGATAATAATTGTAAATCTTACTCAATATTGTCGCTTTGGGGGCCATTGCCCGTTATTAGAGCATTTTCTGCGTTGTTGTGATCAGGCAAAAGTTTATATTTATTTGGATGCGGCCTATCCATTCAGTGAAACACCGATCCCTCTGACTAACTCTGTGTCTATTCTGGCTAAAAAGCATCTGCCTCAACTGCTTCAGCACCTATCCTGTGTTTCACATGATACAGCCAAGCCACATCTGTCATGCCCCTCATCGCTGTTCAGCCCACAAGAACATAAAGTCATGTGTTATTGGATGACAGAAATGCCTAACTACCGTATCGCCAAAAAATTGAACATCAGCGATAGCACGGTTTACTCACATAAACGCCATATTACTGAGAAAATAAAAGTCAGGAATCGCTTGGAGTTGTGCTTTATTTACAACGTATTTAAATATTTATACTAGAACGTAGTCTGGATGTAGTGAAAATGTCGTCGATATAGGGTTCGAGACCGAACTAAGTCAATACTTATACAAGCTTAAATCACAAATAATGTAGCCGGAAAAATATAACGCGAAATAACTTGCTGTTAGAAAAAATCGGTTACATTCTACTTAAATGACGTTATATGCGCCAACCTGCAAATTTTATCTTTTTCGCACATATCAGTTAAAAAACCATTTATTTTTATTATTCCTAAAGGTCAGAATTCCTCCCCTAGGTTATTGTTTGCCCAATTAAAAATACCTATAATGAGCGATGATTTTAGCCGCAGGCAGTCCGCATGTTAAATAAATTGCTTTCAATGGTTATCAATAATGTACGGGAGCATCTCATACTCTATATCTGTTTGTGGCTCACATTACTGGCACTGGATATTTATTTCTTTTTCTATTAATTCACTGTCCGTACCGTGACCTCACGTCGAGTTAGGCCGCAGGTATAAATTCACCTACGGCCCTCAGATTTTCAACTCAGGATATTGGCTTTTCCGTCTCCGTTTTGGCGGGCTGACCATCACTCAGTAACACCGCAAACTTATAACCGGCAGGCGTTAATTCCAGTGCAATTTTGGCAATAATGGTTAAGGGTACTGAGAGTAACATACCTATCGGCCCCAATAGCCAACCCCAGAAAATCAATGAAAGGAATACCACCAGTGTTGATAACCCCAAGCCGCGGCCCATCATGCGCGGGTCAATAATATTGCCGCCAATCAAATTAATGAGGATATAACCACCGGTTACGGCAAACGCATCGGCAAAACCGTTAAAGAGCAGAGCCTGGATAATTGGCGGGATGGCAGCTAATACTGACCCGATATTGGGAATGTAATTGAGCACAAAAGCTAATAACCCCCACAGGAATGCAAACCTGACGCCCATCGCGGCCAAAAATAGCCAAATCACAATCCCCGTCGCGATACTAATAATGGTCTTAATCACCAGATAATGTGTCACGCCATTCAGCGCACGTCTGAGAATCGCATTCCCTTGTTCTGGATTATCAAACATCAACTGCATTTTATAAGGGAGGCGCTCGACTTCGAAGAGCATAAATACGACGGTCATTAACAGCAAGAAGGTACTGGCCATAGCACCAGAGAGGTGGCTAAGCAGGCGGGTAACAAAGTTCATCGCCATGCTGGGATCGACATGTTTCATAATGTCATCCACGGAGAATTCAATATTAAAGCGCATAGCAAATTCTTGCAGATCGCGCATTTTTTCCAGCATCATCCCGCGATATTGCGGTAATGAGCGGGCAAATTCATTTAATGAAGAACCTAAGCGGCTAAAGAGTAATGCCATCAGTAAAACAATAATGGTTACCAGCAATACAATAGCCAATGTGCGGGGGATCTTTATTTTTTCGAGTAATTTCACCAGAGGGTTTAAAACAATAGCGAGAAATATGGCCAGTAAAAAGGGAACCACAATCGGCGATGCCGCCTTGATCCCAGCCATAATCACGACCAACATTGCCAGCATCGCAACTAAGCGCAACCCTTGGCCACTTACCACAGGTTTTGTCATTATCAATCCTTGTATTGGAACCGCCACGGCTCAAAATGGCAAAAAAAAGACGTTATCGGATAAAATAACCGACAACGCCTTATTTTAATAGCACCAGATATTACTTATCTATGCCCTTTTCCGGCATGGGAATATGCATGGTTGTTTGCAGTAATCCCTTAGACTTATTAAATATCTTAATGCCGTTTTCACGCCCTGCCCGACGAGCGCGTTGCTCTTCTTGAGGTAGCTTCAGTTCTTCCTGACAAATCGGGCTACAGCAACCTTCAAATTTTGCAGCACAAGTGGGGCACTGAATGAACAGCAAGTGGCAGCCATCATTCTTACAGTTTGTGTGCGTATCGCTTGGCGTGCCGCACTGATGGCAATGCGCAATAACTTCATCAGAGATCCGCTCACCCATCCGCTCATCAAAAACAAAGTTTTTACCTTTAAACTTCAGTGGTAAACCCTGTTCCTTTGCTTTGCGAGCATATTCGATAATCCCGCCTTCAACGTGATAAACATTTTTAAAGCCATTATGCAGCATATAAGCGCTGGCTTTCTCACAGCGAATCCCACCGGTGCAATACATAACAATATTCTTCTCTTTGTCATGTTGCAGCATATCAACCGCCATCGGCAGTTGTTCACGGAAAGTATCCGAAGGAACTTCTATCGCGTTCTCGAAGTGGCCTACTTCGTATTCATAATGATTACGCATATCGACGAACAAGGTATCAGGGTCATCAATCATCTGATTGACCTGATCGGCCTTCAGATAATGCCCGACGTTACTGGGGTCAAAACTGTCATCGTCGATGCCGTCAGCCACAATGCGCTCGCGGACTTTCATGCGCAGCACCCAAAATGACTTGCCGTCATCTTCATGTGCAACATTCAGCCGCACGGGGTTCAGCGCAGGATGCGCGGCAAACAGTGCCACTTTAAATTCATCATAACGGTTAGCAGGCACGCTAATTTGGGCGTTGATACCCTCTTTGGCCACATAAACCCGGCCAAACACCCCGAGCTTAACAAATTGGCTATAGAGGTTATCGCGGAAGGCTTTTGCATCTTCCAATATGAAGTATTTATAAAAAGAAACTGTGGTGCGCGGTTCGGTTTCAGCCAACATGCGCGCTTTAAGTTCCTCATTAGAAATTCGGTTATGTAACACTGGCATGGTGTACGTTCCTGTCTTTCAGAGAGGTTACTGATAAATATTTAATTACTGCTCAATGGGTTACGTAAGTCATTCGACAGCTAACCACGGTAAATCATCGCGCAATAGAACTGATACTTGGGCACCGGTCACCCCGTGCGGCGCATATAATACCCGAAACACCGGCATGGCACATCTTTAGCGGCAATTTCGATCAGTAAAAGCAGAGAGTACAATGCCGATGAGTAAAGCCACTCCAGCGGAAATCAGTAATGGGTTGCTCTGCCAATCGGCACCGAAATAACCTAATATGCCCCCGACGACCAATAAACCCGCACTGAGTTTTGCTGCTGCCATCGCGGCTCTCCGATAAGAATGAATAACACCACTGAAATGACTAACCAATAGATACACCGACACTATCATAACGTAGAAATAAAAAATCCCTCTGTAAGTGAGAGGGATTTATTTATCCTTCGGTTAAAATTGTCGTGTATTAGCTTATTCGTTGCAATTTAGCCGGTAGCCCCTGCCGGACTGCCGCGCCACTCACCCAATCGAGCCAGGTGTTGGGGACTTCTCTGGTGGGGTCGGTAAAACCGAGATCGTTCAAATTGGTTCCCTGGCCGATTCGTGGGTCTGACGCCATCACAACGCCATCCAGTGTGTGAGCTCTGGCGCCCATTTCGCGATGACCATAACCATGTTCAATGGCAACAACACCAGGCATAACGCCATCCAATAGACTGACTTGCACCTCCATCTGCCCTCCCGGGGTCATTAACCGCACAATATCACCATGTTGAATACCATTACGTTGCGCATCTTGTGGGTTGATCGCTACCAGATTGGTGGATTTGACCGCACGTAGGCGCTCAATCATCGCCGTTGAGCTACTCATCAGATGGGATTTAAATGACATCAAACGTAATGGCCAGTCGGTTGCCGGATAATACTGGAACACATCCGAACCGTCCGCCAACCGTGGCGGATACCAGGTCGGGCACCCACTGTAGCGTTCACCGGTAATGGCGTGATGATGTTTCGCCACATTTTCATTCCAGATTTGTAGTGGTTTTTTCCATTGCGGCCCAGTGGCATCACCATTCCAGCTCTTCTCATACGGTGCAAACCGTCCACCACGAGCCAGCAAATATGCCACACGCCGCTGTTCATCCTGCTGCAAACTGCGTTGGAGCGCAGGCCATAAACGATCAACACCGGTTAAGCGCAACTCATCATCTGCCGCGGCTGGTAGTGGCTTTTCACCACCATAGGCAATATTGGCCGCCGCGCGTAAGTAATAATCTTCCGCTCGGTCTAGCGGCAAGCTATTCCCCTCGCTATCCTGCATGGCATTAGCCCCAAATCCCGGCAACTTCATCGCCTTAGCAACAGCAATCAAGAAACTCTCCATTGCCACCGGTTCACCTTGTGCGGTGCGGGCGGTGCGTGGCTCCACCACTGGCCAACGAGCGGTGCTGGCTTTCACTAACACCCCAGCCCACGGCGCACTGAACCCCCAACTCTCGAAGTTATGGGTGTCCGGTACGATATAATCCGCCAATGCCGTGGTTTCATTCATAAAAGCATCGATAGCAATGAATAAGGGTAACTGACGGGGGTCTTGCAACCGCTCTTCAATGAGATTACGTAGTCCCGCCACCCCATACAGCGGGTTGGTCATATGGCTTATCCAGGCTTTCAGCGGATAGGGATAGCCCGCCAATGCCGGAGCCAATTGTTCGGTTAACTGCCCGCCGACAAACGGATACCACGGGCCACGGGCCGGATAACCTGATTGCCCTTGTTGGATTTTCTGCTGATATTCTTCTGACTTTTCATAAGGCTGTTTACTGCGCGAGAGCGGTAACCCCTTTGGCTTAACCATGCCCGCAAAAGTGGCTAACTGGTAACGCGGCCCATCGGCAAAACCATCAAACTTGCCGCCACCCACCGACACACCGCCTTTAAGGTTGAGATTACCAATCATGGCGTTCAACATCATGACTGCCCAGGTGGTGTAAAACCCGTTGCCCCCCATCATGCCGCCATGTGAAATCACCGCAGCCTGACGCTGATAGGCAGTGAACTCGCGAGCTAAACCAATAATTGTCGCTTCCGGCACGCCACATTGCTGGCTGTATTCGGCCAGCGTAAAGCGCGCAGCAGCTTGTTGCAGACATGTCATGCCCGATTGCACTTGTACCTTTTGACCATCATGTAAGGTGACGTCTTGGGTGACGAACAATTCGGCCTGTAACATCTGAGCAGCGGGTTGTAACGCTCCATCAATGGCTTGCGCTAATACCGGGCTTTCTTCTCCCTCAGCGACGGGTTCACCACTCAACATAGTGGCGCGTAAAAACTGCCCCGCCAGCGGATGGGTTTCTGTCGTGATGACCAAATGGCTGGCATTGGTCCAACTGCGCTCCCCAGCGGCTTGCATCGCCATCTCACCGGGAAGAGAAAGGTAAGTGCGATTAAATCGCTCTTGTTCGATAATCCAGCGGATCATTCCCATTGCCAGCGCAGCGTCGGTCCCTGGGAGCACCGGAACCCAGCGGTTATGCTGATTGGCCAGTGTGGTGGTTAGCGGCAAGGCGGGCGCGACCACCACATAATTGAAATCATCGCGCTGGCGGGCATTGGCTAACTGCCGCCCTTGGCGCTTAAACGGGTTACCCGATTGCGCTGGAGAAGTTCCCAGAAACAGGGCAAAACGGACATTATCCCAATCTGGCTTCACATGGGCATTTTTGTCCAAATCACCCATCAGTGCCCCCGAGCCAGCGCGATAGGCCAGCCCACAATAAGCACCGTGACTGCCCAGATTTTTAGTGCCAAAGGATTGATTTGCAAAACGCTGAATAAAAGCATCGCGCCCATCATCACCGGCAATAGTCACTAATAACTGATTGGCTTTTGGCCCGAGAGAGGGTTGTTTCGCATCAATCGGCGTCACCAAATCACGGATGGCGCGCAGCCCCTCGACCGGCCCCTCGCCGAATAAATCACCGCCGTCTGTCACCTCGGCAACTAGCTGTTCAAAACTGATACGTTGCCATTGACCACTACCGCGCGGCCCCACGCGCTTCATCGGTTCCGTGATGCGGTAAGGGCTATCGACGCCCTCTAATAGCGTCGCCCCTCGGGCACAAGCGGTTGAGCGCCCCTCCATGCCCTGTTCGCCGCCCAGCCGTTGTAATGCTTCGCTCAGTGGCAACTGATAAGGGAAGTGGTGGTCATGAGATAAGGGGTGGTAAGGGTTACCAGCGATGCGCAGGATCTTGTTCTGCTGGGTATCGACCCGCACCCGTAAGCCGCACAGAGTCCAACAGCCAAAGCATTGTGTCATGGAAACAGCCTGC
>NZ_JBLWEX010000152.1:0-12044 GCF_048323875.1 Yersinia sp. LJYL362 | reverse complement strand
CCCGCAAATCAGGCAGTATTCCGGATGGGAAACATAGCGCAAGCTTAGGGTTTGCTGATGTGTTGAAAGATGAACCATTACATTTCATCCAGCCGGTTGGTGGCACTGAAAGCGGCCACGGCACAGGAACACCAACGGGCAATGTACTTCCATCACCTAAACCTAAATTTAAGAGAGTCTGCGCAACAGCTGCCGGGCCAGCATCTTTAATTTCAGATAGGTTATTCGTGATTTTTAATAACGAAGCACCCAAATCACTGACTGCTTTTGGCGTAGCTGCCAGTATCTGGCTGTTGCTGTTGGTTGCGTTACTTAATTGAACAATGCCTTTTTGAGTTAATGAGGCATCTTTAAGCGCTGGAATACCCAAAGTAATCAGATGTTGTATGGCAGCCAGTAATTGCGCGCGATTCGCTTTATTTAAAGCAAAGCCAGCTGCTTCAACAACTCCCGCCAGTTCTTCCTGCACGGCATCAAAGTAATCATCATCCAATGCCGTGGCCGGTACGCCGGTTTGTGGGTTACCACGGGTAAAGCCGTTCTTGCCCGCGCCAAATTTATCAACCTGGGCGGTTGGGGTATCAATACGATGCATAAGGGGTTACTCCGGGTATAAGAAAGTCACATAGGTGTGTGAGGGGCAAAGTTTGTTAATGACGCATTCGGCGGTGGTATCGCCCCACGTTCTCAGGCTGTCGGTGCAGACAGAAGCACAGGTCATGTCGGTTATCTGAGTGACATTCGGCATGTTGACCTGCCACCAGTAGCGCCACTCTTCTGCATAAAGCGAGTCAATACAGGTCGAGGTGCAGCGAAAAACATCACTTTCAAACTGGGTAATAGTGGCATTCGGGTAGCCCAGTGCCGCCAGTTGTGCCAGATAGAACGCCTTGTTAATGCCGCCAGTGACATTAATTTTTGCATCCAGTCGCTGTTGCCGCTGGGCCAAGGTCTGTACGCCGGGCGGTGCACAAGAGTCCGGCAGTCCGGTTAATTGCTCATAGCGGCTAATGAGTTCGGTGGTAGTACGTGGATCAACTTCAACCATCAAACCATCCCCACGCCGATGAACGCGGGAGTAAGACGGTGCAAGCCCCAGCAGTAGGGGATCATCCCCCTCCCACGCCGGGCCACGCGGCAGCAGGTTTGTTAATAACTGGCTATAGCTGTCGATTAAGTCCACGTTAGCTCTCCCACAATAGGCAGCTCAGTCGCGGCCAGCGGGATATCATCGGTCGGGCTGACCAGAACGTGTTTATATTCGCCAGTGGCAATACTGATAGCCTCGCTGATACGCGAGTGATCCAGTGTTCCACCCGGCACCCCATCACGTAGAAACATAGCGCGTAACTCAGCAATGACCGCATAGCGCACTTCTGGTGTGTCGGGGGTGAGGCGAATATGGAACGGCACCACTTTTGCCACTGGCGCGAGAATATAAAGGCTGGCCCCTGCCACCGGAGCCAGCGGCAGAATGTGATCACGCACCGCGCTGACCACCGCATTATCCGGGATGGGGTTTTCAAGATTACTGTTAGCCACCATCACGCCGACCGTTCCGGCCCCCATCCAGTGGCGATAAGTCCAGGCGCGAGTGACGCCAGGCACCTCTTTAGCCCAGATAATGTAATCACCATCAGCGCCCCCCTGTGGGGTGTAATACCAGCGTTCGATGATCCGCGCTCGCCACTCGTCCACTGGCTCCACATCGGTACCGCCTTCGATGCTGTCAGCGGCGGCAGATGATGGCAAACCGTTAATCGGTTGGGTCAGCACCATGCTGATACCATCGTCAGTATTACCTGCAGTGCCAGCAACAGAGCAAATCACCGGTACCCGCAGAACGCCTGCAACAGCAGTTACCGCCGCCGTGGTGGTGTACTCCTGCAAATCATCACGTTGAATTACTCTGCCGGCAGGCACTTCAATACCGTTGGTGACCCCCTCCCAGCGCACAAACCCGGTCGCCGTGGCGGGTTCCTTGCGTGGGCAGCGCTTCATATTGCCGTGGCGCGTTAACCAATCCTCATCGCACTGATCCGGTAGCAGATTGCGGGCCAGATAATCGATGTAGCCGTAAACCGTATGCACTGCCGCCGCATGCACCCGGCTGTAAACCTCGGTGTCGGTACGGCGCAGAACAGCATCAGTTTGGAAGCGAGAATTAAGATCACTGCGGATTTGGGTAATGAGTTGGGGAAGTGTCGGGCGGTTAAATCCGCTGTCAGCCATTGAGTGCACTCCATAAATCATCAAATGTGATTAGCTGAGAACTGCCATCATTACGATACAGGGTTATCTCGGCGGTCAGTATCTCGGTACCGCGCCGCTGCACATTGATGGCTATTCGTGAAACTATGCCGTCGTCTTTTAGCCAGGCTAGCGCCTGTTCTAAGTAGCCTCTGGCCAGTTCGACGGTGTTATGGGTCAGTGTGGTGCGCTGAAGCAAGTACAAACGGGAACCAATACGGTCATTTTGTATGGTGGGATAGCTGTCCCCCCACCACCCCATCGGCAGTTCTGAATCATCATCCGGATCAGCACGACGCCAGCTGAAAAGAGAAATAATCACTGCGCGAGTTAAGTTATCGGTGGGCGTGGAGGCTGATTGTTGTTGACCATTCACCATCAGGATCATGAGTTACTCCATCTTCTGGTTAGGCTTATCGGTGTTTGGCTCACCGTGCGGGTGAGTGTGCGAGTTGAATTGACCGCGCATCGCCGCCATAGTGCCGGTTTTATCTTTAACATCCGCCGCAGACTCGACATTGCCCTGAGCTTTGATCTGACCGCTGGCTTCAATCAGTGGCGTGTTGAATACCGCTTTTTCCTCGGCGTTCACAATAAACTGTTTGGTGTTCAGCTCTATTTGGTTGCCGCGCTTGAGAATAATGCTGTCGCCCTCATCGCTGTAAATTGCCACCTCGCCAGACTTCAGCCCTTTAATCCGGTAGCGGCGATCAGCCACCACCAACACCACCCCATGCGAGCGGTCACCATCGGGGAAAGCGGCAAACGCTTCAGCCCCCGTATGCGCGGCGCTGGTAAAGCCATAAGGTTCCAGATGTTCGATGTTGTCTTTTAACTCATCTGCAATCATCTGGATTTGTAGCATCTGGTTTTTACTGCTGGAATCAAGGCGACGAACCACCGCCCGAACCAGCATATTGGATAACCCGCGCTGTATCCCATCCAACAATCGACTCATTAGAATTCGTCCTCTTCGGCTTTCTTACGGCGCTTCTTGTCAGGGTTAGGCGGTTTTGGTAAGTAAGCATCTGGCGGGCCAACCCGCAACTGGGTAAGGGTTCCCTGCTCGTTTTTGCTGTAGGTCACCTCCGCGATTAACATGTCGCGGTTGTTAAACCCCAACACCGGATCAAACACTGTGACCAGTTGATTGGGTGACCATAAATCGCCATTCCCCTGCCGCCAGCCCTGCACCGTATAGGTCACCTCATCAGTACGCGCTGCCCGCCGTAGCATTTCAAACTGACTGCGTTCAATCACCGAGGAACCCGTCGCATTGCCGCTCTGCTTGATCACCATCGGTCGATAGCGGCTGACACCACCGTCAACGGTTTTAGCCCGGATGGCATTGGTGGTGGCCGCGCCAAAATCGTCGTCATTGCCCGACCGCTGGCCCGCTACCACGTATTCAGAAAAGCGGTCTTTGATACTTTGTTCGGTGTCACAGGAGATAATATTTTCCCCCAGCACCAGTGCGGTAACAGTGCGTGAGGCACCCACCGGGCCAATCACCAATGCACCGGCTGGATTGTCATAGGCCAACACCTGCTGAATGCCCATCATCTTATCCAGCACATCGACCACAGTTTCGCCGTAATCCACCTGCATCCCCTGCATCGGCGTGTTTTCCACTCCGGCATTGACCACCGAGACACTAAAAGGCGCGGCCAACTGGGTCGCTATCTGGACAAAAGAGCGCCCGGTAAATTGGGTTATCAGGGCAGCGCAGTCGATCAAGTCTTCGGTTTTACTGCGGCCAACAATACCCACCGATACTGAGCGGGCGTCATAGCGTACCGGTGTGGCATCGATATAGCCGGTCACCACCAGATCCGTGCCGATCAACACCGTGACCGCATCGCCCTTTTTCACTCTGGGCTGCAGGTGTCCGGCTTCTTCGCTGCCGGGCCATTGGCGGGTAATTTCCACATTAAAATCACGGGCCAGACGTTCGATACCGGCCGAGATTGAGACCGACGTCCAGCCGACCCACTCACGGCCATTCACCCGCAGCGTGACATCGTTATTCATCGAATTGGCACCTGTAGTGTTTTCACCGGCACAAAGCCGGGATGGGTGATTTGGTTGCGCCCGATAATGTCAGTTTCACGCGCGGCAGAGTCATACCAGTCAGCTGCCAGCACCAACGCGGGCAGCACTTCATCAGGGGTGCGGAAGGTGGTTTTTTCTATCTGCTCGAGCCGCATGCTGATATCGCGATTGACATCAGCGCGCACGGTGTTGATCGCCAGAAACAGCGCATCATCAGTCACCCGTAGCAGTTCCTGATCAATGGCGGTATTGAGGGTGTCGCGGATCTCCGTCAATACCTCGTAGGTTACCGGCGGGGTCACTGCCACGGTGTCGCTAAGCGAGGTGACCGCCGGATGAGTGACCAGCGGCAGTTGCGCCTGTGGGGTCACCGTGGCAGTCAGTGGCGGGCGGGCCTGCGGTAAATCAGCCACGCTTTGTGCCGCCTCAGTCAGTGCGGTAGTACGGATGGCCTGAGCCACCACGTTGCGCTGGGTGGTCTGGGTCTGGATGGTTTTGCTGTCCGTTTTCCATACCCCATGTGGGGCCAGATCACGACCCACAGTAAACCCGCTCAGCCCCTTAATCTTATTGATAATGTCGTCGCTGTTACCCAGCAGACTGTTACCCGAACGCCACATACGTTGCAGGCGATTAACGAAATTCATGCCGGAACTGGGTGGCATCAGCAGCACCGACAAGTCGCCATCCAGCAAGCGGCCCGCATCGGCAATAGCCGAATTCACACCGTCAAAGGTTTTAATAGCGGTATTCATCATGTCGCTGGCATCACTAATAACGCCGTTCTGGATAAAGTCAGCCATCCCCTCCAGCCCGAAATCCTTACCGAAGGCATCAGTCACACAATCGGTCATGGCATCACAGGAAGAAACCAGCTTCTGGCCAGTGGCAACACCAGAGGTGGGAAAAGAGAGTTCACCGGCTTCAACAAAGTTAAAGTTAATGGTGCACATACGGCCATCTGAGGCTCTATGGCTAATGCTTACCTCACCATCGATACAGACATTTAGCTCGCCGTACTGCGGGTGGATCAGTTTCCCCGGCCCCGCCTGATTAATGGCGGTAATCAGTTGATCACGTTGTGCCTGGTAATCATCACCTATCAGATAGGCTGAAATAGTATCGCGCCGCGTCACCCGCCCCTGATCTTCGGAGTAAGGCTTATCGCGGTTGGGGTATTCATGGGTTTGTGTCCGGCGCCCGAAAGTGGCCTCATCCTCTTGCGTTTTAAATGGCACACCACGAAACGAGGCCGGTAATAGCTTATCTTTCCAGCTCATACATTCTCCGGGCGAAAAAAAACCCACCGAAGTGGGTTATATTTTTAGTGGTCTAACAGTTACTCAACAACGGTACATTGAGACTTGTGCTCACCTTTATTCTTTCCCTTGCTGGTATTCACTATTGTTTCGACATGCCCTGAATTTCTCATAGAGATCGAGACTGTGCCGTTTGGAGCGTTGTAGTGATACTCCCATCCAATAATGTTTTTCACCGTCATATCATCAAACTCAAGAGAATCGGGCCACATGCCGCCATGTGCCGAAGGGTTAAGGCTAAATGTTTCGGGTTTACTCACCACGAGAATTGGCTGCGGATTCGGATTACTACCATTAATAATGATGGCCTCCTCGACACCGCTGCATTTTAAATTAATTGACCTAACCGCTGGCTGACCTTTCTCGTCTTTCCCATCGTTAGCAACAAACTGATTAAACTCAGTGACTATTTTAGATTGTTGATTTTTTGCCTTTGGTGTAGAGGCAATAGATGCGGAAGATAAAAGGACTGATAAACATAGAACAATACAAAATGAGTTTAATTTCATTAGCTTCTCTGTTTATTTTCTATTGGAAAACGGACTGTAACCTACATCATAACCCACGCCAAAACCAGACTGATTAGTTTTAGTGCCAACAATTGCCATACCAGGGGGGGCATTATCAAACTTAACAGTGATTTCTCCATTGACTGCCTGAGGCCGAGCAGAAGCTAAAGGCACCTTAGAGTTTTGGCTGCCATCCATATTTAACAGCTCTTTCATGCGCGGAATAAATCCAGTGTAGCCTCTGTCTTGCTCCCCTTTTTTAAGCCTATCAACCAGAATTTCCCCTTTGGATTTATTGGTAGCCTGAGCCTCTTTATCCAGATCGTCCAGTTGCTTAAATAAGCTGATGATCACGCCGATAGTGACCATTTGACCACCATAAGAGATAAGTGTTTTTAATGCACCATTAAGCCCTCTGACACCTGCACCACCAGCGTTAATTCCTTTCAAAAATGAGAACGCAAAATCACCCGCCATATATAGCGCCAGCCCTTTCATTGCCCCTTCCCAGCCCCCCACTAGATCGACAATGGGCTTAATCTGATTCCATACATCTTTAAATACCGGCCCTACTGTATCCCAGTTAGCCACAATTAACGCCCCCGCACCGATCAGCAAGGTAAGTAATTTACCCAGCGGTGACATTTTGGTGACGAAATTCATAATACCGATTGCTTTCGTTACCGCTGTTACGCCAGTAGCAACAGAAATTAAATAAATCCCTAATTTAAATACTGTCTTTATTAATTCAGGGTTGGCCTTAACCCATTGCCGAAACTGCTCTAATAAAGGTTTAAGCTCTTTAGTACCCTCGGTAATATAGGGCAGGAACATATCTCCGAGAGTAATACTGGCAATCTCTAACTGATTCTTCAGTAATTGAACTGCGTTAGCCGTGGTTGCCGCTCTGGATTCATATTCTTTTTGCATTGAACCGGCATACACCTGAGCATCTGCAACTTTATTAAAATTCTCCCTCAGTAAATCCATATTGGTTAAGAGAGGCGCTATAGCCCCTAGCGATTCTCTACCAAATAGCGCCTCCAGTGCGGCAGCCTGTTTAGCTTTAGGTAATTTAGCGACAGAATCCAATACCTTTAAAATAGCGGTTTTGGAATCTTTCTGCATATCCGCAGCCAGTTGCTTAGGATCTATTTTTATAGCTTTTAATACTTTCCCTTTTAATCCTTTACCTGTGCCAGAGGTAAGCGACAACATAAAGTTTTTAATACCCGTTGAAGCTATTTCCGACTCTACCCCCATCCCGGCAATAGTCGCCCCCATTGCCGCGATTTCCCCCGACGCAAGGCCCGCCACACTACCTAACGGGCCAATTCGAGTCACAATTTCCGATATTTTTGCCGCATTAGCAGGGCCAGTATTCCCCAGATAGTTAACTTTATCTGACAGCGTGACCACTTCACTTTGCGTTAATTTAAATGCCGTGCGCCATTGGGCCATCATCTGACCAGACTCTTCTGCTGTCTGGTCGAAAGCGATACCCATTTTCACTGCATCGGTTGCAAATGCTTTCAGATCGGCACGAGCAATACCTGCCTGCCCACCAGCGGCAACGATGGCAGCTATTCCATCAGCAGCCATCGGGAGTTCGGTGGATAGCTTTAATATATCTTCTCCCATCTCCTTAAATTGGGCTGGCGTGTCAAAGTCCACAACCTTACGCACATCAGCCATGGAGGATTCAAATTCCATCGCCTGATTAATTGGGATAATGAAAGCACCACCAATGGCCGCGCCCATCATCGCTACACTTTGCATAACGTCTTTAAATTCCCCCTTAAACTTACGCAGATCCTTCTGCATCGTTGTCAGCGCCGGAGATAATTTATTGACGCCAGTAATAATCGCTTTTAACTGAAAACTATCTGACATTATTTAGCTCCGAATTAATGCGCTCGGCCTGCGCCTCCATCTCAAATATTTTGGATAGCGGGCAAGCCATGACGGCAAGAGGGTTCATGCGCCAAAAATAGGCAACGTTATAGACGCGACTAGTTAGCTCGCTGACACTTTTGATGCCGTAAAAAAACCAACAATCTGCATTGAGATAGTGATCAAGTCTTTCGGCAATAATTGCTTAGCTGATGAAGGGGGAATATCAGCCAGTATCGGTAAATATGCCAGCGTACAACTCATGTCAATTTTAGCGCTGCCGTTATCCGAATAAGAGAACGGCATACCAAACTTGGCAATTTCATCATATTCAGGCGCACGAATATTTAATTCTTTGACCTTTTCCCCACCCACGGTAATTTCTCTGCTTAATGTCACAATCATTGGTAAAAGCCCTCTTGTCCGTGGAATTCCATATCTACCGTGCCTTCTTCAGCATTATGGTTCGCTTCGCCATGTAGCCAGGCGCTGGAAAGTACATATACCTGACCATTTGCCAACTCACTGGTGATGGTCATGGTGTCGGCGGAAGTGATCTTGCTGATCGGGTAGTTTTTGGGCACTTTAAATGTCCCTTTGGTATAAGGGGCGCGGTGAGTTTCTTTGTAATCCACTGAACCATCCAGCCCGATCACATCGTCTTTCACCGCGGTGTTCATTGGCACCTCGATGCCGCCAGTCAGAGATAATTGCTGACCATCAATTTTAAAAAAGCACGTACCGCCAATTCGGGACATTTAGACCACCTCTTCGCTATATTGCAGACGGAACTGATTAAGCACCGCGAATACTCGCAGTTGGTTGACATAATCAGGTGGGAACAGCACATCAAGCCGGTTAGGGTTATCCGCATTGCGCTCGACAATCAGGTATTGTTTGAACAGCTCAAAGTTCTCCACAATGCCTGCACGTTCCAGTTGGCGGTAAATGGATAACATTTCTCCCTTAATGACATTCGGTGTGACAATCGCCTGACCTGCACCGAAACGGGTACCATCGTTCGCCAGCTTATGGCGTGGATACTTGCTGGTAATCACTGACTTCAACCGGCGCAACACGTAAGCGCTGATATGCAATGTTTCACTATCAAGAAAACTGTTATCAGCATTGCCGTAGCTGTTTTTCTGATAGGTGGTGATATCACGCTGAATGCGTAATACCCCGCCCTCGCTATAAGCTGTAGCGATGCCGTGAGTTAACAGGGATTGCTGTTCGGACAGAATGAAACGCGTCCCCACCGGAGCCGGAAGTGCGTCATTTAACAGGCCGGTTTGCGTAGGTCGCGCCGGATCGTTACGGATAAACACCGAATTACGCGCGGTTCGTGCCGCAATCAGTTCATCCATTGCCATCTGTACGCCGGTTTCATAGCCAGCAATAGTCAGATGCGGGTCGTTGAATGTGGCACCAAAAGCCACCAGATCCGACAAATCGCCAACTTTCGCGGTATACACATGGCCATATAACTGCCGTGACCAGCTCCAGCGCCCGGTATCGTCGTTCATCTCTTTGCCGATAGTGGCCAGTGATGCCGAGTCATTAAACGGGAAGGCGATAAAATCAAACAACTCATCACCCAGGGTGGCAATAGTGGCAGACAGGTTTGGTGCACCGGCCCCGCCAGCCAGTGGAACAATCGCCACATTCACGCCAGAGGGGTTCTGCTCACCGCCCACCGTACCGCGATAGTTCAGGCTGACAGGCAAACCATTACCGGTTAAGCCACTGTTTTTGGCCGTGAGGGTGACAACACTTGCAGCAGCAATGGCGGTCACCGGTAAATCAACCAGTGCATTAATTGCTGCAGCAATGCTGGTAGCGATAATCGCCGGAGTATCCAGTGCGGTGACAATCACCTGCACTCGGGTAGAGCCAAGATAAATAGCGAGAGCGCCAGAGGCTTGCGCGGTACCGGTGACAGTGAGTGTGCCGGTTGCCGGATCACCCGCGACTTCAGGGACAGCAACCACCCACAACTCACCAAAGGGATCGACAGCCCGATAAGCTGCCACCATGCGGGCTAACTGGCTACCTCGACCGGCTACCTGCCCCGCTCTGTCTGCCGATGGCATAATGACGAGAGTGTTCTTTTCAATCGAACTGGTTGCCAGCGCATGAGCGATAATCAGTGATGGCCCGCTGTCCTGTGCCGTATTCGCCGCGCTATTATCCATTTCGGCAAAGAACAACGGCACCCGTAAATCATTAGGGATGTTGTTAAAGCTGATCATTGTTTTTTGGCCTTCTGCTCAGGTTGAACGAGGGGTGCCGGTGGTGCGGTTTCTTCAGGTTCTGCGGCCTTGACGGTCACTTCTCCTGACGCTATCCGACGGTGCCAGTAAATATTTTCATCGACGTTTCGGCCCTCTGCGGGCAAAAAGTCACCTCTAACCGGGTCAGGAACTGACCGGCCATCTTTGGGGATCACATGCATAAGGGGTTACTCGTCGTTAAGAGGGATGTTTAACTTGTGCTCAATACTGCCGTCAGGGGTCATAAAATCGACATCAACCATGATCCGCTCCAGCTCTGCAAGCTGCTGAAGATCGTCCCATTGGCGGGTATCTTCTTCGGATATCTCAATTTTGGCAGAGAAGTCGTACTGGAAATAAAGGTGAGCGCGGTTGGTATCCAGCAGGTTACCGCCATCATACTGAATCGGGTCATAGCACGGTTCTGGTTGCCACCCCAATAGCGCTTTAAATAACTCAGCGCGCAAATCATGCACGGCATCAAATGCTGCTTTTTGACCCCGCTGATCTGCACTGTTACTCACCACTACCACCACGGCAAACCCATCGGTAATTGTCTGCCAATAGTCAGTTTTTGACCGTTGTTCGCCGGCAGTGTCATTAGTCGGGATAATCCATGCACTGGGTAGTGCCATCTTGCCATTTTCGAGGAGCAGCTCATATTCTGCCGCCCCAGACACTCGCCCCTCAAATGACGGACAACGCAGGCGCAAAGCGGCAATAACGAGAGATAATTTCATTTAACCACCACTGATTTTTTTAGTGCATTGAACAGCACCTTCTCAGACCATGTTCGCCGATTGGCCAGCGCCTCTGTCATGAAGTTTTTACGGGGCGCAATTTTCCAGCCACTCCCTCCTGATGCACCTTTTCGGTGACTCTTGCCTCGCCTGGCCTTGCGTTTCACACCGTAGAACAAGAACGCAGGGTAGAAATCATCACCAGAAGGTAGCTTGGTTGCTCGCCTGCCCCCTTTTTGGTTAGGCGCGATACGCACCATAAAGCCCGGACGTCCGCCTGATGGTGAGGGGACTTTATAGCCGATGGATTTTGATAGCCCGCCGGTGCGGGTACCAGGTACTTCACCCGCCTTTGATATGGCATGGCGTGCTACCAGTCGCCGCGCCTCGTCTTGCACACCCCGTCCCACTTTAGCAAAGGCGTTTCTGACCCTTTTCTGGTTGAATTCCAGCTCTTTAGGTTTATCAAAATCGACATGCAGATATAAACCGCTGGTAGAACTTTCCATTCCCATTAATGGCCCTCCCCGATAGCTTCCACGCTACCCAGCTCTTCAGCAGTGATAACCAGAAAGCGGCTAGCTTCATTCAAGTTGGTGGTGCCTTTGACCCGATAAACCATTTTATTAATTACCACTTCATCATCGGTAGTGACGCCGGTTCGGTAGCGGATAACAATGCGGTGCGTAATAGCAACATCTATCTGCATCGAACCAATACGGACAGAATCACCAATGGCTGACAACTTGGCCCAGGTATCAAAGGTGTTGTGATAAACGGTATCAACCCCCATATGCCCGTTGCCGGGAACATCTTCGCGGGTACGGAACTGAGCGCGCTTGTTTAGTTCACCGGGAGCCGGTGGCCGATAAGTGGCGTTGATTTCAGTGAAGCGGCGTTGAGTCATAGCGGAATAAACCTGTATGGGCCAACGAGGAAGTAAAAACTCATTGGCACTTCGGATTGTTCATAGTCGCTGACCGATGAGCGGTTTTCATACCAATGGCT
>NZ_JBLWEX010000151.1:0-12034 GCF_048323875.1 Yersinia sp. LJYL362 | reverse complement strand
GTGCCACTATTGGCTGCCGGGAGTGACGGGCCGGGTTAAAGTCGTTAATGGTAACCGAACTTAACATGCCACTAAGCCTGCTCTTAACCACTTATCAAAAAAACAAAAGCAAAAAACCCGCTTAGTTTCCTAAGCGGGTTTCTCTAAATTTGGCTCCTCTGACTGGACTCGAACCAGTGACATACGGATTAACAGTCCGCCGTTCTACCGACTGAACTACAGAGGAATCGTGTGAACGAGGCGAATAATAGCGAGGGTGGTGGCGTTTGTCAAAGTAGAAAAACACTAAAAATGTGCGTTTGCTGAGAGAATAAGCTTATTGGCTTGTTTTTCAGCAAACTTGTCTGCTTTTCCGCTATTTTTATCTGATTTTTATTCAGATTTATCATTGCATGTTACATTGTCACTTTAACTAACTGGCTGTTTTTTACTTGATTACCGGCATCATCAAAATAAACATACTCCAAGGTCAGTTTTCCGTTGAGCGAGGTAGGGGGATGTTCAAATTGATACTGTCGCGTAGCAAACGGGGTGATCATCATGTTCATCTGTTGCGCGATGGTATGGCTTTGTTGTGCGCTGCTGAGCTGCATCTGACCGAATGAAACATGATATGGCGTAGGATTATGAACGGTGAGGACATATTCTTTATTTTGTTTTTGCAGAGTAAAACTGACTTTTTTCATCGCTTCATCCGGTTTAGGTGCTAATCCATTGGGTCGATAAAAAATTTTCATCTGCGTGTTCATTGCCATCGCGACTTGAGCATGAGCATCGGCGTTGCGCCGTGTTTTAGGTGGAATTTCATAGAGATTAAGCCAATAAACTGACTCTCGGTCGGTGGGCAAATTGTCACCTTTATTAATAATACGCAGCGCTTGTGCGGCACCAGACTGCATTTTAAAAACTGCTGGTAACACCATAAACGGCGCTTCCGCCTGGTCCGGTGTGCTATCTACGTCGCCATTGTCAACCCAAGTCTGTACGACCACTGGATAATCATTGGTATTCGCCAGCATCAATGTACGCTCGCGTGACTCGGGTTGATAAATCATCCGGGTTGAACTGGCAACAAGGCCCGCGTGAGCAGCTTGATTGATGTTGAACATCAATAAAAACAGGCAGAGATATCTCATTGTATTTTCACCAAAACATAGGCTGTAGCATCAATTTTACCGGCTGTTGGCGTGCCATTCGGTAGTTTTTTTAATGTGGCAGTGAAGTGGTGTGAATAGTTGTTGAAACCCGCAGCATTACTGCCATTAGCATTAGCCCCGGTGAGAACCGGATACCAACCTGCACTGGTAGTGGAAATACAGTTGCTGACACATCCCCCCCAGCCAACAAAATTCATCGCTCTGCCGCTGCTGTCACTGAGGCTGATCCCCACACCGGTGGCAATACGTTTGTCTGTGCCATAGTGATCGGAAAGCAGGTAACTGACACCGCCCGCAGAATTGACCAATCCTAAGCTTTGAGCAATCAGATAGCCGGGTAATGAGGTCTGGATACCGAGCGCGGTTTGTCCACTATTAATACCTGACTCGGTACCAGATTGGCATTCAATATCAACGGTAATATCCGCGCTACGTGTCTGATTATCATTGAGTTCATTTACAGTGATAATGGGGAAAACCACATAAGGTGTTACGTTGCGCACGACGCAGGTGTTTTTGCGCGTCAGGACAGATACCGGTGAGGTATTCATACCAAACGCCATATAGCGACCTGTTCCCCATGTCTGATAGTTGGTCGCTGAATCATATCCTGTTTCTGGTACTGGCATCCCAGGGCCTTTGAACACCACATATCCATTAGGTTGATTGCAGGTATAACTGCCGGAGTAACTCTCTGCCGCAGGCCCCGGGCAGCCCCAACTGGAAGGGCCGGGAGTGCGATCCACCGTACCGACCTTTTTCAGTTCGGCGCGGATTTGGCTGAAGTGCTTGCCTTTAATCTGAATTTTATTACCGACCACATCGTATTTCTTCAACGGAACCTGTTGCCAGATTCGGGTGAACTCAATACCGCTATCGACGTGAATAAGTTTTAACGCGGTATAAGGGAAAAAGGTCTGAAAATAGTTGTCGCCCATATTGGTATAGCCGCCAACATTACTGTCGCCGTTAGTCGCAAAGACTTCAAATAGGCTGTCTTTATCGGCGACATCACACTCATAGATGACAGCCTCGGGATCTGACCAGAAGCGGGCAGGGACCAGGCTGATAATGCTGGAGGCCAAAATGGAATCGATGGGCTGAATGTAATTACTAGTGATATTGACATTGCCTAGTTGCAACGAAGCACCGTAGTTATCACCACCGATATTCGCACCTTTCCAAACGCATTGGGCATAGCCGGGAGAGGTGAGGCTCAATAATATGAGTGAAAAAAACCATCGCCAACGATGTGAGAAAAGAGGTTTGCCTTGATCATGGTAGGTTGCAAGGCGTGTCATAGGATTCATACTGTTTCTCTGATTCAATGCTGGGTAACGACACACAAGGCATCGAGTTTATACAGCTGTTTATCTTTATTGGGCGTGCCGAGATCGTAATCTAGCTGGCAGCGCTCATTCTCGGCATCACCCCATACCAGCAGCAGCGTTCCACGGGCCTGTTCAGCTCGCAAATATGCCTGACTGGCTTGCCCAACCATGCCAACTTCCCTATCTTGGCGGTTATTATCGTCATGCTTGTTGGCTGGGCCACTTGTGGTGTAAACCACCGCCCCCATCGGCACTTGGCTGCCATCAGCAAGTTTGACCGAGATTAAGAGAGGGTATCCGTTGAGGGTGCGAAAACGGACTTTGACTGCTGAACCGGCATAAGGGGCAATTTGGCGCTCCCCATCCTGAAGTTCAGTATTGAAATCCATACCATCAGGATCGAGGGTGATGGTGTTGTAGCGATATGGCGTCAGGGTCGGAACCAAGGCATAGCCGAAGCCGTCGATTTTTGCCCCTTGCCCATACATGACTTTGGCCCCACTGGCCCCTTTTGCCTCAATCAGCGCAAAGGTATCGCTCAGGTACGGCCCCAGCGTGACGCCTCCGCGGTGGAAAGCTATGGCCCCACGGGTGCTGGCAGAACCTTGCCAGTAACCAGGGCTAAGTGAAGCACTGCCACTCAGGCTGGTGACCGGCAGCCGTTTTTGCAGGCTGCCACTAAAGGTATTTTCTTTGGATTGTTCACTGCGGGCGAAGTCCATGCTGTAGCTGGCTGACTGATCGTCGCCCATCACACCGGCCAGCGAAGTCTGATAGCTGGCACCACTGATTCGACTATTAACAGCACCGGCCGAGACATAGGGGGCCTGAGGGTTGCCACCTAATGGGAATGAAACGGACATTTGCACCACGGTTTCATTGGTAGCGAGAAGGTTAGCTCCGTTCGCCGCCGGCATACCGCTACCGGGGTCGACAAAGTAAGTTTCGTTGGTGCCCCCGCCGGTTTTTTGTTTTGAAATAGCAAGGTTAAAACTGGTATTACGCCATAGCGTATTGGCATAACCCAATTGCAACTGGGTATCGCGCTCGCGTGAATTGCGGTAATCCTGTGAGGATGCCGTCAAATACAGTGAACCGTAACTGTTAAGATTCTGATTAAGGGAGATTTCAGCCCGGCTGCGCTGTTGGTAAGTCCCTGAGCTCCATACTTTACCGTTACTGGCCGCCCGTATACCCAATACATCACTTAAATCACGGTAACCTTCCGTTGAATAACGGTAGCCCGCCACTGATAACGTGGTGTTAGTGGTTTCAAAGGTACGACTGAAAGAAGCCCGTGCCATCCAGCCATTCTGCGATTTGTTCTCTGATGAGTGGGTATCGCTCGGAAGGCTGGCATGGGAATAGGTGGCATCCAGCCCCAAGGCACCTATATAGTGGGTAAAAACGCCGCCCAGCATCACCGCCTGATATCCCGAGGCTAAGCGCATCCCGCTATTGGCCGTAATAGCGTTACTCACCCCCTGTTGATAGGTCAGCTCACCGAACATTTCTTGACTGCTCAAATCACGGACCTGGCCTGCGGCGAAGCTATAGCGTGAATAACCGGGGCGTAATGATTCAGGCACCGAGGAGAACGGCACTTGGAAGGTGCTGAGAGTGCCATCGGCTTCTTGAATTTCAACAGTTAAGTCACCGCCAAAGTTTGTTGCGGTTAAGTCGTTGAATTCAAATGCTCCTGGCGAAACGGTGCTTTGATAAATTGGCCGATTATTCTGATATACCGTTACCTTAGCATTAGTTCTGGCAATCCCCCGGATAACAGGAGCATAACCACGTTGTGACTCCGGCAGCATGCGGTCATCGGTGCTCAGCGCAATACCGCTAAATCCCAGACTGGAGAAAAACTGGCCGGAACTGAATGTCTCACCCACAGTAACTTCACTGCCAATACTGGGTAGGGCACGTTGGCTGTATAAACGGTTAGATGTCCAGTTCGCCCCTCGGGTTGGGTCATAGCGCAAAGAGCCTTGTTGACGAAAACGCCACATCCCGGCATTGATGCCATTATTTAGGCTGAGATAGGTCGAGTCGGTGCTGCGCTTAATCCCATCTTTGTTATAACCCACATGATATTGGTTTAAGTTGTAATTACTAAAACCAATGGTTTCTCCCGCCGTGAGATTGCGAGGGTCAACATAGCCACGTGGGACATTCTTCACATACAGTTGTGGAATCGATAAATCAAAACGTAATTTGGCATAATCGAAACGATAGTCACTGGCAGGCAACAGGGTTTTGAAATCCAGACAGTCATCTTCCTGATTGGCATTTTTCAGCACACTGTCATTTACGCCAGCTTGCAGCAGTTGTGACGCTGATAAGCAGGGAACAACTGCATCATCTTTGGTTATAAATATCAGTTCGATACGATCGACAAACTTGTTGTTCATATAGAGATCAACTTGGTATTTGCCTGCTTCATAACTGTCTTTCTTATTAAAGCGGGAAATGGCACCTAAGCCGAGTGATGAACCGCGCAATAACGCATCCTCAAACACATATTCGTCTTGCTTACTCTCATCTGCCGCTGACACAGAGTGACTGACCAACAGACCCTGTGTTAGCAGGTAGGATAACCAGGGAGCAAACCTCACGTTTTTTCCCTGTAGCCCGGCACATTCACGATCCTCATCACGACAACATTACAAATGGTAATCGCAAGGGATGTTAGTGCCATAATCATTGACCACGTTCAACGTGAGCAGCTCGCCTTTTTTGGCTTTAACCCCAGCGGGTAAAGCCAAATCAGTGGTCGAGTTAGGGGCAAACATCTCGTTGGTAGCAAATGAGATGGTTTTCCCGTCACTGACCAGTTTGGCATCACGCAGGCTTATGTAATAAGCCGTAGGATTGTGTATCTTGATTTTGTCACCATTGGTGCTCTCCAGAGTGACGCGGACCTTTGCACCCAAGGTATCGACGTTTTCTTTTAATGCAGCAGGGCGATAAAAGACTTTCAGTCGATTATTAACGATTAAAACCAGTTTGTTTTCAGGCTGTGTATCGGCTTTTTTTAAGGCGGGAATTTGTAAAAAATTCAGATAGAAAACGGATTCACGATCTTTGGGTAAATTATGCTCAATATAGGACAGGCGAACCACTTGGCCACTTTTGGCTTCCATCCGGAATATTTGGGGAGTCAATGTGAAAGGGACATCACTTTTTGATGGCGAAGACTGATTATTGCCATCATCCATCCATAATTGGACCAAATTAGGGTGGTCATCTTTATTACTGAGCTGTAGCACCTTCTCCCGAGTACCTTCAGGATAAATGATACGTGTCCCTGTCATGACAACACTGGCTTGCGTCCATAAGGGTACGCCGCTAAGCAGTAATAATGTGCAGGCGATAATGTTGTGGGCAGTCAGTGTCATGGCGCTTACTTGTCCTTGGTTTTGCTGGTTTGCATCGGCTCCGTTACCGGTTGGCCAACATATTCATGAAACAGTTTGGATTTCACGAATAGTCAGGGATAGGTGATCGCATATTGCGCGGAAGCAATAACGCTCCCCGCGGTGGCGCGACCTTCTTCTGTAATATATTGGGCTGCCAAATCTTGTGATGCTGATGTCGAACCAGCGACCAGCGTAATTCCAGGTACTGAAACGCTGCCACCAGACATACGAATAGGAGCGCCATTCGCATCAAGTAACTGAATAGCAACATTTTGTGCTGTTCCTACATTGCCCAGATTACCGGCAGATGTGACGTTCATTCCCTGAAAAACAGAGCTGATTTTGGTGTCTTGAATGGCGATATTGCAGCCAGTGAGATTGATGGTGAAATTGGTTTTACCAGCGACAGCATTGACTTGATTCAAGTTACTGGTTGAGACGGTGGGTAACAGAACAACAGGTGTGTTGGCTGTGCCATTGATATCAACCATGCAAGTCTGTTCAGCAACTTCCCCCTGAAATTTGATTGTGTTATTTGAAGTCGCCGCTAACGCGATACCCGGTAGGGTCAATAGCGCCAACGTCATTAGTGTTTTTCCCATGTCATTCCCACTTAAATTTATATTTTCATTAACGGGAGTCTTCAGCATTCAACAAAATAAGCGATTATTTAGCTGAATATGATCTTCCGTTATTTATATTGGCTATCTGGTTTCGCGACCGGTGGTAGTGTAAGGGGAAAACAGAGGGGACAGAATGAGAGGCGTCTTTGTTTTGTATGTGAAATTTCCTACAAAAACTGTAGGAACTTGTCCTGCTTAAATTCGCAGTAATTATAAAGTCTGTATATTACAATGTATTACGCATTATTTTGGGTGTGTAATGATACTTCTGTTATAAAGTATGAATAATTAGTTCATAAAAAACTCGTCAAAACGTCTGACGAGTTTCAATGAAAGCATTAATTTAATCCCTTAATTCTAGGGCGGCGAACTACCTATTTCAGCGTATGAGGCTATTAATTCCACTAATAATTGGTTCGTCTGAGTCAATAGTGCCAGGTAGTCAACGCCATAGGTAATAACGGCATATTTATCCTGTGCGTGCAGCAGGGATTCGAGTTTAATGCAGCTGTCCACCAGAGGCAGGGCATCAATCAATTGTACGCCGCCCTTAATTCGATGAACCAGACTGGCCATTTCTTTATAAACTTCAGTAGACATAGTGCTGTCATCATCGACGGTGAAGCGTGAATACAGTTGTGTTAACGCCGCAGTATCTTGCACATTACTCTCCAGCAATGATTGCAATAGCTGCAACTCCACTTCGTTGTTGCCTCCAGAGAGGTTTTTTAGCTTATTCTGCGCGGCAACAAGGGGCGTAGCGGGTTCATTGTTAACAATATTTGGCACGCTATCTTGTACCGTGACATCACCAACAGACGCATGAGAGGGTATGTTCGCATCACTGCTAATAATTTCCTGACGCAGCAGGGTGGTGCGCAGTGTATCGATAGTGACAGGTTTAATCATACAGTCATTCATACCGGCGTCGCTGCAACGGGTGGTACTCTCTTCCCGCGCATCTGCGGTGCAACCAATGATGACCAACTCTTTCATCGTGGCACTATTACGGATATGGGCCGCCAGTTCATAGCCATTCATCAACGGCATATTGTAGTCGGTGATGACGGCATCAAAACTATAATGCTGCAATATCTGCCAGGCTTCAGCGCCATTCTCGGCACTCATCACTTGCTCGATACCGATAAAGGCTAACTGTTGCTGAAGTAACTGACGGTTAGCCGGTAAATCATCTACCACCAGAATGCGCAAATTTTTCAACTGATTCAGTTGCGCTTCATCTGCGACGGCAATGGCTGATTCCTGTGGTAAATCATCGGCACTGGCAACTTCCAGCGGTAATGTAATAAACAGGCTGGTACCTTTGCCGAGTTGGCTTTCTAAGGTAATTTCCCCACCCATTTTATGAATCAGCTGATGGCAGATCCATAGCCCCAAACCAGAACCTCCGAAACGCGGTGATTTCCCCTCGTTGGCCTGGCTGAATGGCTGGAATAATGTGGCTTGTGCCGCAGGAGAAATGCCAATACCGGTGTCGGTAATATCAATATTCATTACCCCATGTTTGTCGTCGATAGCTTCCCAGGTGATATCCACTGACACGCTACCTTGTTCGGTAAACTTCAGCGCGTTGCCCAATAGATTACCCATGACTTGCCGTACCCGCAGCATATCTACCATGACTAAATCAGGGATTTGATTATCTACCCAACCAGAGAACCGCAGATTACGTTCATCGGCGATGGGTTGATAAATCGTAAACATTCGCTCTATTTCCTGACGGAAATCGACCACGGCGGGGTGAACACTCAGTTGCCCGGCTTCGATTTTGGCAGAGTCGATGATGTCATCAAGCAAAAGCATCAGCGATTGAGCAGACTTGGAAACTGTGACTAATGTGTTTTTATTGACCGGCTGTTCACTGCGTATCTCCAGCTCCAACAATCCCATAATGGCGTACATGGGGGTGCGCAGCTCATGGCTAATGGTCGCCAGGAAGGTACTCTTGGTGCGGTTGGCGCTTTCGGCTTCGACGCGAGCGGCTTCCAGTTGCCGTTCAACTGTTTTCCGTTGGCTGATATCCAGCCAGCCACCGAGTAGACTGCGCTCAGCATTATCCAGCGGAATAATCCACAGGAAGATATCACGCAACTCTCCGTTGATCTCAAGAGAGAGGTCCACCATTTGCGGTTTTCGGTTGGTTAACACCATGCGGCAATATTTATCTATTTCGCGATCCAATGGACTGGTCATTGGCCAATTGGCTGGCTCATTATTGTGATTGAGCAGGTCGTTTAGCTTATCCTGATGCGCGTCAGCAAAGTAGCTGTTATAAACGGCCAGTTCTCCAGCAGCAGTACGAATAAATACCGCGAATGGCAGAGCATTAATAATCGATTCTTGTTGTAGCAAACGAGCATGTAACAACGCAGCCTGACGGCGTTTATTGAATACCAGATAACCCAGATATAAACCGAACACTAATAGCAGGCCTGAACTGATTTTCAGCGTTAACATCAGCCATTCGTTGTCTTGTAGGCTTTCATCAAAACTGATGGGTTTAGGTTTAAATGTGCTCCAGTCACTGATGATATTGTCCAGTTCTTCCGGTGGGATAGATTCAATGACTTTATCTACGATGGCTTTTAATTCAGGAAGCTTCGGGCTGATAGCAAATGCCATCATCAGCGGCTCTTCGCCGGTGACCGCAACCGTTTTAATATTGGGGGTAAAGTTCTGTGCTGACAGATAGTTAGCGGTCATCATATTTTTGATAATCGCATCGACTTTCCCTTGTTGTAACATGCGTACCAACGTCATGGTATCGGGGGCTTCAACAAAGGTGATTTTTTGTGCCAAAAGAGTGTTGTTAATTACACCACCGGAAGTGCTACCCGCTTGTATCCCAACGCGTTTTCCCGCCAGGTCCGCGACGTTGTTGATATCGTTACGATCTTCTCGCGTCAAAATACCCCACAACGATTGTGCGACGGGCGAGGAGTAAAGGTTATTACCGTATTGGCCATTGCGTACCGCGACAATCGGCAGCATATCTATCTTTCCGGCAGCAAAATCACGCACACCTTCGCCGCTGTCCTTAATATAAATCGGCTTAAATTTAATACCGGTTCGGCGTGAAATAATGTCGATGAGATCAATAGAGAAACCGGCCATTTCACCGGTTTGGCGATCACGGAATATTAATGGAGCCAAATCCAGTGGCGCAGCGTAGGTCACCTCTGGATGATGCTGAATCCAGTTAAGTTCTTGTTCTGTAAGCAGTAATTTAGCATCAATATTATAATGATGTTTGCTGCCAAACCAACGTTGTTGAATATCGCCGGTAGCGCGGCTGGGTAGCAATTCCAGAATCTGATTAATGTAATCAATCAGTTTTTGATTTTTTTCCAGCGCCAGGAAGGTGTAAGGGGCTGGGTGATAAGGGGCAAAGTTACGAATTTGCAGTGTCAGCAGCTGTAATTGGTCAATCAAATAGTTGGCTGATGTGGCATTGGCCACAAAGACATCGGCATTGCCATAGGCAACGGCCAGTAACCCTTGTAACTGGTTAGGATAGGCGACGATTTTATCTGCATGATAATTAAACAAAAACTCCGGTGAAAGCGGTTCGTTATTGACGATAGCCACTGTTTCCGGATGGGTGCGTTTGGTGGGATCCCAGTTCTTACTACGAACCTCAACATGCCGGTTAGTGAAGAAGGCATGGGAAGCAATAAGTCCTGGCTGAGCGGGCATTGGAGTGCCTGCCATTAAATCGACCTGACCATTTTCCAGTGCATTCAGTACTAAGCCGTAATCGCAATAACCAATCATCTGGAAAGAGAGTTGGCTGGCGTCACTGATGATTTTTAGATAATCCGCGACAATACCTTCGATGGAAGTATCATCGCGGTTAACAACAAACGGGGTATTGGCATCAATAACCACGCCCACTTTTACCGTACGCCGGCTTGATTGGCGGGCATCAGTCGCTGGAGGGAGTAATAAGTCTTCACTGTAACTGTTTGCAATACTGTGTATGGTCAACGGCTGACCGGTATCACACCCCTGACGACTCGTCATCAGGGCAGCATGAAGTTGCCCGCTCAGTAACACCAGGCAACACAGTAAAATGCGTAAAGGAAACCAACGACGTAGAGATAATACAGTACGCGGTAAATCAGACCTGGCTGAACTAGACCAAATTATGGGTATGCGCATAATCTGCCAGTTCAATTACAGAACTCAGTCCTAATTTAGTCAGGATGCGCGTTTTATAGGTACTGACAGTTTTGTTACTGATAAACATCTCGTCGGCAATCTGTTTATTTGACAAACCATTGACCAGATAACGTAAAACATTAATTTCTCGCTCTGACAACAAACGAGCCCGATTGACGGGATCATGGCTTGAAGGCTGCCCGGCTAATTGGGTCAAGGTTTCAGATGGAAAGAAAGAATACCCGCGTAATACGTTCTGTGCGGCAAATAGAATTTCGCTAATATCTTTATTTTTACTAATGAAACCGTTGGCTCCAGCCTGTAATGCCCGCACAGCAAAAACTTGCTCATTCTTAGCTGACAAAAATAACGATTTACCGGTAAAACCACGTTGTTGCAGTTTTTTCAGCAATGAAAAACCATCAAAGTTTGGCAGTTCAATATCGATAATAACCAGGTCAACCGTATTATTTTTTAATGTTTCCAGGGCTTCACTGCCATCAACTGATTCGTAAATAGTTGAAAATTCGTTGCTTTGTGAAAGCAATGCACGAATGGCAACACGAATTGCCGGGTGGTCATCAACTATCATCACTGATTTAGTCATGTTATCTCCGTAAACCGTTATATCTTGGGATTCGCAGAGTTAATTCACTGCTCCTCGCTCGCACCGATCGACTTCAAATGATTACCCAAGACGAGATAAACAAGAACCGCTACTGCCGATGCCCAAAGTAATAATTATGTAAGGTACTATTTCGGTGATTTTAATCTCTAATTATAGATTATCAAGAAAAGATTCTTACTGATCGCCTTTGTTGCGTAGTCCAATTCATCCTATAGACATTCTTCTGTTTAGAGAATTGATTATAAACGAATTAGGATTTTTTTTATTGAAATGCAATTGTTTGACTCAGTAAAAAACACAGGAATAGTAAAGTTATCACTCTAAATGTAAATATATAAGACTTTTCGATGCCTTATGTAGGAAAGTTCCAGGGCACATTGCTGAATTTATTCCAGCATAAATATCAGAGAGATAGTCTCTGATTTGATAATGCTTCGTCAAAATGGGGAAAAAATGAATTAATGATGCTTTAAGGATCTTGCTATCACGGTAAAAGTGACAGCAAACGTGGTAGCAAAACAAAGCAAAAAAACCGCTTAGTTGCCTAAGCGGGTTTCTCTAATATGGCTCCTCTGACTGGACTCGAACCAGTGACATACGGATTAACAGTCCGCCGTTCTACCGACTGAACTACAGAGGAATCGTGTGAACGGGGCGAATAATAGCGGGGTATGAGGAACATGTCAAAGGG
>NZ_JBLWEX010000150.1:0-11993 GCF_048323875.1 Yersinia sp. LJYL362 | reverse complement strand
TCAATGCCAATGCACTTAACACTAAAGTTGTTTTTTTCATGTATTCTGGCTCTCGCTATACAATTAATAATGAGTCAATAAATGGTGTATAACAGACTTATCCCATAATAATTGGCCTTGCCGCAGGTGAAGCTGGTGAACCCGATAATCGAACTCAATTTAGTGAATCGGGTAAATGCAAACAGCCAACACCACGGCAATCTCAAGCAAGAAGGATATAGTCGTCTTGCATAGTAAGATTAAATATGGGGGATGAAGTTCAGAGAACCAATAATGAGAAAAGTAAAAAATATTGTCCGTCTTTACAAATCTATAGTTAATTAAACGGACATTTTAGTTTTCCTGCATACTATTCCGCAGCCATCAAACGCCGATATTCATCATAGGCATAAAGATCGGTCATGCCACTGATATAGTCTTGAATTAAACGCGCTCGGTAATAATATTCATATATCTCATGTTGTTCTGGCGATAAATGACGCAACCGCTCTGTTGACTCTGCATAAGCCAGGCGGTGTTTAGTCGACAACTTATGGAATAATCTCGTCTCAATGGGGTATTCCCGATGACTGTCTTCAGCGACTAATTGCGTAAATGCCGTTTGCGGCATCGCTAATAGCGGGCTATAAATATCAAGCAAGCCACTAATAACTCTATATCCTTGCAATTCAAGCTGTTCCACTTCAGGATAATTAAATACGTGTTTCACTGCTACCTTTTTAAAAATTTGCAGTAATTTACACGCCGGACTGGAATCTTCTAATAAAGCCTGATTAAACGAACCAGAAAACACCGCGGGCAGATTCTCAATAAAACGCTGAGCAGCATGCGGAACTAATTTCCCGACAGTATTCACCCGTAAATACATAAAGAATTGGTCTTCCGAACTACGCCGACCTTGCCCTCGACCTAATTGACGAAATGCACCGCCAACTACTTTATCAAACAAATCACCATGAGTAGTCTCCCCCCACTCTTGCACCATATGATCATAAAGTTGTTCAACACTGAAAATATTTTTTTCGACTGCGTCTTCTAAATCGGCAATGCAATAAGAGATATCATCCGCAGCTTCCATAATATAGGTCAACGGAAAACGATTAAACTCCCCCATATTAAGTTCACGACGTAAATCTTTAACATACTCTTCTTCAGCAAGATAAAAGCCTGGTTTCTTCATCAAATAGTCATGAGAAGTTGGAATATCGCCAGACCAATAAGCCGGTTTGGTATATTTAAGAATACAGCCAACCTGTGCATAAGTGAGGTTAAGCTTTAATAAGCTGTAAACCAAACGAATCGCTTGTGCATTACCTTCAAAATGGCTTAAATCCTGGCGAATTTTACTACGTAGAATATTGAGTTCAGTCTCCCCTTCCCGCAATTTTAATGTATTAACCAGGCATTGATCCTTGCCCCGCGGCTCTGCACCGCCACCATTAGGATCCATTTGTTTAGTAAACCAATTATTAATTGCTGATTCACCAAAATGCCCAAAAGGCGGGTTACCGATGTCATGCATCAGACACGCCATTTCTACAATACTTTCAAAAGGATCCAGCAGTTTATCCAGCCCATAGGCGCTGATTTTTTTATCTTGCTTAAAACGATTGAGGATCTCTTTGGCGATATAACGGCCAACTTGCTGAACTTCCAGCGAATGAGTCAAACGGCTACGGACAGCGGCATTACGCTCCAACGGGAAGACTTGTGTTTTTTGTTGTAAACGCCGGATAGCGGCAGAGTTTACAATTCGGCCGCGATCACTTTCAAATACCCGGGTAATATCATACTCATCTTCAGCCGAACTGGGTTTACCAAATGGCCGCTGAACACTAATTTTCTGTTTAAAGTCGATCCCGGACATATTACCCCCTGATCATTCATCTAAATACAGTGATACTCACTCTCAGCAGAAGATGCAATTGATTACGTGTGAACTTTGGCTGATTGCGTATGAACTGCGGCACATTACGCATTATCTTTGGTGAACTACCCGGCAATCTCACTTACCTGATAAACTGTGTATGGCTTATTACAGATTAATTAATCCTTTAAAATCGGTGGGTATCCATATGAAAGTAGGAATTATTGGCGCAATGGAAGAAGAAGTCACATTGCTACGTGACAAAATTGAAAATCGCCAAACCTTGTCTCGCGCGGGTTGTGAAATTTACACCGGCCAACTCAATGGCGTTGATGTCGCCTTATTGAAATCCGGTATCGGTAAAGTGTCTGCCGCAATGGGCACCACTCTCTTGTTAGAACATTGCCAACCCGACATTGTTATCAATACCGGTTCTGCTGGTGGCCTGGCCTCTAGCCTGAAAGTCGGTGATATCGTGGTTTCTACCGAAGTTCGCTATCACGATGCTGATGTGACGGCTTTTGGTTACGAGCCTGGCCAAATGGCCGGTTGCCCAGCAGCTTTCATTGCTGATCCAAAGTTGATTGAATTAGCTGAAAGTTGCATCAAACAATTGGATTTAAATGCAGTACGCGGCCTGATTTGCAGTGGCGATGCCTTTATCAATGGTGCAGCTCCTTTGACTCGCATTCGCGCCACCTTCCCGAGCGTTGCAGCAGTTGAAATGGAAGCAGCGGCTATCGGTCATGTTTGTTACCTATTCAAGACACCTTTTGTTGTCGTACGAGCTATTTCTGATGTTGCCGATCAAGAATCTCATTTAAGTTTTGATGAATTCCTGGTTGTCGCTGCTAAACAGTCGACGCTGATGATAGAAGCAATGTTAACGTCACTGGCTAAACGCAGTTAATGGTGCGGTTTAACATTATCTCCTTGCTACGAGCAACAATAATCCTGCCCCAAGCAGCGATGTTATTGTTGCTCGGCCTGTTTAACTCACCCGCTCTAGCGGCAGAGCGGATTATCAGTTTATCACCCAGTACTACAGAAATGGCCTATGCCGCTGGGCTTGGGGATAAACTGGTTGCCGTAAGTGCTTACTCTGACTACCCAGCAGCCGCTAAAAAACTAGAACATGTTGCTTCGTGGCAGGGGGTAAATGTCGAACGTATTCTGGCATTAAAGCCTGATTTGATCCTCGCCTGGCGTGGGGGGAACCCGCAACGTCCACTAGATCAATTAGCCTCTTTTGGTATTCCGATCTTCTATTCTGATCCCGTTAATATTGATCAGATAGCGGATGATCTGGATAAATTGGCTCAATACAGCCCATATCCAGAGCAAGCACATCAATCTGCGCAACAGCTACGCCAGGAAGTTCGCGAGTTACGTAGCCATAATGCACGCAGCCAACCATTACGCACGTTCCTGCAATTTGGTTCTCAGCCTCTGTTTACCAGTTCCGGACATACATTGCAGAGTGAGGTTATTTCCCTTTGTGGTGGTGAAAATATTTTTGCTGGCAGTCGCGTTCCCTGGCCACAGGTCAGCCGTGAACAAGTGATGATCCGCCAACCACAGGTGATCGTAGTCAGCGGTGATAAGTCTCAAGCAAATAACATCAGCGCTTTCTGGCAGCCCCAACTTACAGTACCAATAATAACTCTTAATGAGGACTGGTTTAATCGCGCTGGCCCACGTATTCTGCTGGCCGCTAAACAGCTGTGCCAACAAATGGCCAGCCTTCCATCCTCTGTGGCGGAGTCACATTAATGCTGGTTTATTGGCTGGATATTTTAGGTACTGCGGTATTTGCAATCTCTGGTGTATTGCTGGCGGGGAAGTTGCGTATGGACCCGTTTGGTGTGCTGGTATTGGGTGTCGTGACAGCCGTTGGTGGCGGCACAATTCGCGATATGGCCTTAGCGAATGGCCCTGTATTTTGGGTGAAAGATCCCACAGATCTAGTTGTTGCGATGGTAACTTGTCTGGCAACTATTTTGCTGGTGCGGCAACCACGACGAACCCCAAAATGGATCCTGCCCGTACTGGATGCTATTGGTCTAGCGGTATTCGTGGGTATCGGGGTCAATAAAGCCTTTGCTGCTGGCGCCAGCCCGCTAGTAGCTATCTGTATGGGGGTGATAACCGGCGTCGGAGGTGGGATCATCCGTGATGTATTAGCCCGCGAGATCCCAATGATCCTGCGTACTGAAATCTATGCCACTGCCTGCATCATTGGTGGCATTGTGCATGCTACTGCGTTTTATACTTTTGGTATGCCACTGCAACAAGCAATGATGCTGGGCATGGTGATAACCCTTGGTATCCGGCTTGCCGCTATCCGCTGGCGCTTAAAACTACCCACATTTGAAATAGAGCAGTAGTCATAATTTTCAGTTTTTGATTGTCAGACGTAGGTTATATTTTATACAATATGCTTACTTGTAGGCTCTTACTGAGCCTACAAGTCATGTAAATAAAGATGAAATACGTTTTTAGTGTGAGTTAAATCTTCAAGTTTTTAAATAATTAGCCGATATCTAGAGTTATCGCTACCGACTCCGGTAGCGGCAGTTAAAAATGTTGTTATAAATCATGAAATATTTTTTGTTGATGTTTTGGCTGGTCTTTCTTGCCAGTCCGTCGCTAGCCCAGGGGCTAAGCGGCACAATAAATTTACAACTGACTATAGTGCCATTTTGTCAGGTACAATCGCCAAATCAAAACGAACACATAGTTAATGTCCCAAAAATAAATTATCCAGAAATACAGTGTCATAGCGGAAATGGATTGGTTACAGAACCTAAAATCAGCCATTCCTTTATTGCATCAAATGGTCCGCATATTAACAAAACCCGTGCCGGCCAGATGGCGCAATTAATTACTGTAGAATGGTAATATTCAGATATAAAAAAACCGCAGTTATTAAAGCTGCGGTTTTTTTATCGAAAATCTAGCAGTGGTCTTATACCCTAACTCATTGCTGTTAAGGGTAAATTAGATGCTGAAAGAAGAACCGCATCCACAGGTACTCTTCGCATTCGGGTTAGTCACGATAAAGCGAGAGCCTTCTAAGCCTTCCGTGTAATCCACTGCACCACCAACCAGATATTGTAGGCTCATGGGATCAACGACCAACTCGACACCTTGCTTCTCAATGGTCATATCGCCATCATTTATCTGATCATCAAAAGTAAAGCCATACTGGAACCCGCTGCATCCTCCACCGGTAATGTAAACCCGCAGCTTCAGATTTGGATTTTCCTCATCAGAAATCAGCAGTTTCACTTTTTTTGCCGCTGCCTCGGTAAACTGCAGGGGCAGTACTGTTTCATCGCTCATACTTATCACTCCCAACCGGTGTTCGAGGTGCAGGTTACTACAATGGCAGCCTGATCTGTGTATTGATTATCTAATACCCGAGTAATTCATTCAAGTATTGTGGCTTAATGTTATATATTATCTACCTGTTTGAGTGCTACTTTCAACCGCTGCCTGTTGTTCTGCTGCCTTTGCTGCCTGCTCTTGTCTTTGTAATGTGCGGGCCAAAATAGCTGAATACAAGGGCTGCCCTCCCATAAACTGCGCTATTAAAGTCGCCCCCAGACAAGTCACAATCATTGGTAAAATAAGCTGATAATTATCGGTCATTTCCAGCACCAACACGATCCCAGTCAATGGCGCACGTACCGAGGCAGCAAACAACGCGCCCATACCAGCAATAGCAAAAGTACCGGCATCAATGCTGTACTGTGGGAAAAAGTGCGCGCAGGACAAACCAAAAGCAGTGCCCAGAATGGTTCCCAGAGCTAGCATCGGGGCGAATATCCCACCAGGGGCACCAGAACCAAAACACAGCAAAGTGGTAATCACTCTGGCAACAAAAATAAAGAGCAACATACCAATGCTGAAATTGCCGGCGACAGCAATAGGAATTAATGCAAAACCGCCGCCCACGGCCTCGCCATGAATCAATGCAAGTAAGCCACACATCCCGCCCAGCAGACCACCTATCAGTACCAACTTACGCCAGTCGCCGCCATGAAAACGTATAAACAGATCTTGTGTACGAAATATTAGTGCATTGAACATCACTCCCACTGCGCCAAAAATAATGCCTAGTAATAAATAGAGCCATAAGGTATTCAGAGGAACATCACTGAGTTTACCTACATCAATAATTGCACGCTCACCATTGAAATAGCGGTAAACGATTGTTGAAGTGATAACCCCCACAAAGACAGCTTTAATTGAAACTAAGCTATAGCGGAACTGCGAGCGCATCTCTTCGATAACAAATAAAATCCCAGCTAGCGGGGCATTAAAAGCAGCTGATAGCCCCGCAGCGGCACCGGTTGCTAATAATGAGTGACGCGCTTCAGCGCTGCGTAGGCGGAAGATATCGACAACCATTCGCCCACTGTTGCCCCCCATTTGTACCATTGGCCCCTCTCGGCCTAATACCATGCCAGCACCGAGCGTACCAAGCCCACCAATGAACTTGACCGGGATGACGCGCCACCAGCGAACGGGCCGCATCTCTTCCATTGCACCCTCTATTTCAGGTATTCCCGATCCTCCCGCCTCAGGAGCAAAACGGCGCACCAGAAAATAGCCCACCATAGCCAGCACTGCCGACATAATAAAAGCCAGCGGCCAAACTAAAATCGCACTATCAGCAACTTTAGCCAAGGTTGCCAATCTCTCTTGCTGGATCCAATCAACGCCACGATCGAATGCCACACCCAATAAACCAGTAACTGCTCCAACGACAGCAGCCATGATAAGAATGACCAAAGGTGTTGTGTCACGATTAACCAGTGCGTGAATAAAGCGACCACGCTTAACTTCAGAAATACTTTCAGCAGCTATATTTTGGGTTGAATCAGTCATAGTTTGTATGCTTGTCAGTTAAATAATAAGTAATACAAATCCGCTGTATGAGTCTAGCCTACACGCTGCTAGTGCGCCTGTTTAAACGCCGATGAAATGATCTTGCTCAGAAAAAGCTTTTTTCTTGAGTTTGCGGCACATCGCGCAAGCTATACGTAAAATATGCCCAATCATTTGATAACCGCTGCCAGTCCTTTAGAATAAGCCGCATTGTTATAACCAAGGCTAATACCAAGGTTAATGTCGCCAAATTCAGGAGCCAGTTTATGAGTAAGTCCGAAAGTCTGTATGCCCAGGCTAAACAGTTGATCCCAGGCGGGGTTAACTCTCCAGTGCGTGCATTCACTGGTGTCGGTGGAGTCCCATTATTCATCGAACGTGCCGATGGCGCTTATCTGTTTGATGTAGACGGTAAAGCCTATATTGATTATGTTGGTTCTTGGGGACCAATGGTCTTGGGGCACAATCATCCGGCAATTCGTCAGGCCGTGATTGAAGCCGTGGAGCGCGGCCTGAGCTTTGGTGCACCGACAGAGATGGAAGTGAAAATGGCCGAGTTGGTCACCAATTTAGTCCCAACTATGGACATGGTGCGAATGGTCAACTCAGGAACTGAAGCAACGATGAGTGCCATTCGTCTGGCCCGTGGCTTTACTGGCCGCGATAAAATCATCAAGTTTGAAGGCTGCTATCATGGCCATGCAGACTGTCTGCTGGTTAAAGCCGGCTCAGGTGCTCTGACACTGGGTCAACCTAACTCGCCCGGCGTACCTGCTGATTTTGCCAAACATACCCTGACTTGTACTTATAACGATTTAGCTTCTGTGCGTGAAGCCTTTGAGCAATACCCCCTCGATATCGCCTGTATTATTGTCGAGCCTGTCGCCGGTAACATGAACTGCGTGCCACCATTGCCAGAGTTCCTACCGGGTCTGCGCGCATTGTGTGACGAGTTTGGCGCACTGTTGATTATCGATGAAGTGATGACCGGTTTTCGTGTCGCATTAGCGGGTGCGCAGGATTACTACAATGTGATTCCTGACCTGACCTGTCTGGGTAAAATAATTGGTGGTGGTATGCCAGTGGGTGCCTTTGGTGGCCGTCGCGATGTGATGGATGCACTAGCACCAACTGGCCCGATCTATCAAGCAGGAACCCTGTCTGGTAACCCAATAGCCATGGCTGCCGGTTTTGCCTGTCTGACTGAAGTTGCGCAGGTGGGTATTCATGAAACGCTGACTGAATTGACCGATTTACTGGCAGATGGTTTGCTACATGCAGCTAAAGAAGAAAATATCCCACTGGTGGTTAACCACGTTGGCGGTATGTTCGGCTTATTCTTTACTGATGCTCCAACAGTGACTTGCTATCAGGATGTGATGAATTGTGACGTAGAACGCTTTAAACGCTTCTTCCATTTGATGCTGGAAGAAGGTGTTTATTTGGCTCCTTCAGCCTTTGAAGCTGGCTTTATGTCAGTGGCGCACAGCAAAGAAGATATCCAGAAAACGGTTGATGCTGCTCGTCGGTGCTTTGCACAGCTTTAATATCAATAAATTAGCCATCTCCCTATGCTGGGAGATGGTATTAATAAAATCTAGTTACCGCCCCTGTTTACGCAATAAATAAACAAAATACGGTGCGCCAATAAATGTCGCCAATAAACCCGCTGGGATCTGATTCGGGAACAACAACATCCGGCCGCACCAATCAGCAAATACCATTAATAAACCACCTAAAATGGCCGCAATAAATAGCTGTGGAATGGCTCGGCGAAAGCCCAACATGCGAGCCATATGAGGTGCCATCAGGCCGACAAAACTTAATGGCCCAACAGTTAGTGTGGCTGCCGCTGTCATAATGGCGGCCAATAACAAAATAGCTAACCTGCTAGGTGCCAGCGCTACGCCTAGAGCTCTTGCCGTGACACTCCCCAATGGCAAAATCATTAACCAACGGCGGCACAGCGGTGCTAATGCGATCAGAACCAGAGCAATAGCACCAGTACTGAGTGCTTGTGAACCATCAACAGCATAGGTAGAGCCTGAAATCCATGCCAGCAAGCCGCGCATTCGTGGATCACCACTGGCGAGTAACATGGTGATTACCGTGGTAAAAGCGGTGCTCAGTGCAATCCCGGCCAATAGCATTCTCCCGGGAGAAAAACCGCCCCGCCCTGCAACGATCAGAATCAATAATAAGGTCGCGGCCGCACCTAAACTACCTGCGGGTAGCAGCCATGCCAGTGCATTACCTGGCACGATAAACATCATTATCACCACACCAAAAGATGCGCCAGAGCTTATCCCCAGAACTTCGGGGCTGGCCATCGGATTACCTGTTAGTTTTTGAATTAATGTTCCCGCGACCGCCAGCATCATACCGGCGGCCAATGCCGCTAATACTCGTGGCCAGCGCCAGTGTAATAATGCCTGAATATCATCACCGCTAATCCAATTCCAACCGTAACTATCACGACCAAACATCAGTGCCACGGCTAATCCAGCGAGCAGGATGAGTAAACCACCGCTGATCCATAAGCCCAAATGTTGCCGTTCAGCGGGAACGTTATCGCCAAAATCCATGCTGGGGGCCGTCGCGCTATGTAAGCGCGGCAACAGCCATAATAGTAGTGGTGCTCCAATCAGCGCAGTCGCCGCCCCTGTGGGAATCTCTTGCCAAATCTGTGCCAACCAGATTAGCCCTTGATCCGTTGCCCACAACAATAAAGCCCCCAATACAGGTGCCAAAATCAGGCGTTGCGATAAGCGGCGAGCACCGAGAATTTTTGCCAACAAAGGTGCGAAGAGGCCAATAAAACCAATCACCCCGACAGCATTGACTAACATTGCACTAAACAGGATTGCCAATCCCAGCGCACACAGCCGTGCTAATGACAACCCTAACCCGAGATTACGAGCGACACCATCATCCAGCCCGAGCAAGGTTAAAGGGCGAATCAATAAAGCAGCCAATACACCGGTTATCAGCAAGCGAGGCAGTAAAAACTGTACCGTGCTCCAATCTTGTTGATTCAGAGCACCGCTACTCCACAGGAACAAGCCTTGCAGTTGGTCATAATTAAATAGCGCCAGCAGATTACTGACCGCGCTACAGTAAAGACCGAGTACCAATCCCGCCAGTATCAGTGTGACGGGTGACATGCGTTTACCCCAAGCCACACCGAACACCAACACACCAATAAGAATGCCACCGGCCATTGCTGCCAGTTGGCGGGTTAGTTCACCACCGGGTAGCATCCATAATGTCGCGATAGTCAGGCCAAGCTGGGCTCCCGCAGCCACGCCCAATGTAGCTGGTTCAGCCAGTGGGTTACGTAAGACTTGTTGGAACAAAACCCCCACCAGCCCCAATCCAGCACCAGTTAACAATGCCACCGTCAGCCGAGGCAGTTGGCTGTAATGGAATAACATTTGGCGCACGTCATCGCTGTCAGGCTGCCATAGTGCGGCCCCCCAGAGCGAGGCTGGTAGTCCCTGACTAAAATTGTATAACGTCAACGCCACGGCAAAAATCAGCAGTAAGCTCAATATGCCGGCCGGCAGAAACCAGCTTTTACGCAGAGTCTTGGCCATTATGAAGATTTGCCCCATGCCGATTCTAATAACCGCACAAATCGCATGGCGGATAATGTCGCGCCATAGAACCATACCGCAGGCAGTATCTGTAATTGATTTTGACGCACAAATGACATGGATTGCCATAATGGTGTGCGGGTAACCTGTTGTAGCATTCCACTATTACCATGAACAAAGCACATTGCTCGCCCTGGTTTTACTGTCGCTAAACGTTCGATTCCCACCACTGCACTGCCCCAGATATTAGTCTCACCCTGCCAGGCATTTTTAATATTCAATTCGTTTAATACATCCTGGAACAAGCTACCTTGGCCGATGACCAAGGCATGGCGAGTGTCCAACAGAGAAAACATCAGTAATGATGTGTTACGGCTAGCGGAGAAGCGTTGGCGAGCAGCTTGCATAAATTGATTAAAATCATCGAGATGTTGTTCGGCAGCGGCCTCTAATCCAAGACGACCCCCTAGTGCACGCAGTGAATTTTTACCGACGGCAAGAGGAGTACTGCCCTGTTGGCTAAAAGCAAAGCTCATCGAAGGGGCGATCGGTGCGAGTTTTTCCGGTGAAGGGCCGAAACCTTCAGACATCAGAATCAGTGACGGAGCCATTTGCTGTAGCAATTCCAGATTAGGTTCGGTGCGCTGGCCGACATCAATGACAGTTGCAGGCAATTCTGGTTCTTCAACCCATAGCCGGTAATTATGAGTATCTGCTACACCATACGGCGTCACACCTAAAGCCAGCAACAACTCAACAGGCAACCATTCCAGAGCAACCACCCTGCGGCTATCACTCTTAGGAGAATTTACCGCCCATCCGGGTAATGAATACAATAATGGCGATAAGGCCAGCGCAGTGAGCAATCTACGGCGGGTAAGGTCTGGCGGCGTCAGATGAGTGTGTTTGATGGGTAAATGCATTTTCATTAATACACGAAACTTACCGGCGCACCACCGGCCGGATGGGGCAATATTCCCATAGGAATACCGTAAATCTGCTCCAGAACAGCACCTTGCATCAGGCTGTCAGCAGGGCCTTGCGCAATCATCTCACCACCACGTAGCGCCACCAAATGGTCGCAATAACGGGCCGCCATATTGATATCGTGTAATACCGCAATAACTGTCAGGCCGCGCTCGCGACTAAGCCGCTGAATCAGCCCCAGCACCTCAACCTGATGTGCGATATCGAGTGCCGAGGTCGGCTCATCAAGCAGCAGACATCGGCTATTTTGCGCCACCATCATCGCCAGCCAGGCGCGTTGGCGTTCACCACCGGATAAGCTGTCGACCAACCGATTCGCTAGAGGTTTTAAATCCACCAGTGCAATCGCGTCTTCCACCTGTTCGCGGTCTTCCTGACGAAAACGCCCTAGCGCACCATGCCATGGATAACGGCCAATCGCGACCAACTCGCGCACTGTCATCCCTTCAGCTGCCGGTAATTGCTGCGGCAAATAAGCGACTTCGCGGGCAAAAGCCTTGTTGTCCCATAGCGATAATGGCACATCATTGAGCAACACCTTGCCACTGGAAGGCGGTTGATGGCGACCCAGCATTTTTAAAAGCGTCGATTTACCGGAACCATTATGACCAATCAGCCCGCAAACTTTCCCTTGCGGAAATGTCAGT
>NZ_JBLWEX010000149.1:0-11954 GCF_048323875.1 Yersinia sp. LJYL362 | reverse complement strand
GCAGGCTGTTTCCATGACACAATGCTTTGGCTGTTGGACTCTGTGCGGCTTACGGGTGCGGGTCGATACCCAGCAGAACAAGATCCTGCGCATCGCTGGTAACCCTTACCACCCCTTATCTCATGACTACCACTTCCCTTATCAATTACCGATAGGCGAAGCGCTGCAACGTCTTGGCGGTGAACAGGGCATGACAGGGCGCTCGACCGCTTGTGCCCGCGGGGCAACCCTGTTGGAAGGCGTCGATAGCCCTTACCGCATCACGGAACCGATGAAGCGAGTGGGGCCGCGCGGTAGTGGTAAATGGCAGCGTATCAGTTTTGAACAATTAGTCGTCGAGGTGACCGAGGGTGGCGATTTATTTGGCGAGGGGCCGGTTGAGGGGCTGCGCGCTATCCGTGATTTGGATACACCCATTGATGCTAAACAGCCCTCTTTAGGCCCGAAAGCTAACCAATTGCTGGTAACCAATGCCGGTGATGATGGGCGAGATGCTTTTATTCAGCGCTTTGCTCATCAGGCATTTGGCACCAAAAACTTGGGTAGCCACGGTGCCTATTGTGGGCTGGCCTACCGCGCCGGTTCTGGTGCGTTGATGGGGGATTTGGACAAAAATGCCCATGTTAAGCCTGATTGGGATAACGTCCGTTTCGCCCTGTTTTTGGGAACCTCACCGGCGCAATCGGGTAACCCGTTTAAACGTCAGGGGCGACAGTTAGCCAATGCCCGCCAACGGGATGATTTCAATTATGTGGTGGTCGCTCCTGCTTTGCCGCTGACCACCACACTGGCCAATCAACATAACCGCTGGGTTCCGGTACTGCCGGGAACCGACGCCGCACTGGCGATGGGAATCATCCGCTGGATTATTGAACAGCATCGGTTTAACCACGCTTATCTTGCCATTCCTGGTGAAATGGCGATGCAAGCCGCCGGGGAGCGCAGTTGGACTAATGCCAGTCATTTGGTTATCACCACAGAAACCCATCCGCTGGCGGGGCAGTTTTTACGCGCCAATATGTTGAGTGGTGAACCCGTCGCTGAGGGAGAAGAAAGCCCTGTATTAGCGCAAGCCATTGATGGAGCGTTACAACCCGCCGCTCAGATGTTACAGGCCGAATTGTTCGTCACCCAAGACGTCACCTTACATGATGGTCAAAAGGTACAAGTGCAATCGGGCATGACATGTCTGCAACAAGCTGCTGCGCGCTTTACGCTGGCCGAATACAGCCAGCAATGTGGCGTGCCGGAAGCGACAATTATTGGTTTAGCTCGCGAGTTCACTGCCTATCAGCGTCAGGCTGCGGTGATTTCACATGGCGGCATGATGGGGGGCAACGGGTTTTACACCACCTGGGCAGTCATGATGTTGAATGCCATGATTGGTAATCTCAACCTTAAAGGCGGTGTGTCGGTCGGCGGTGGCAAGTTTGATGGTTTTGCCGATGGGCCACGTTACCAGTTAGCCACCTTTGTCGGCATGGTTAAGCCAAAGGGGCTACCGCTATCGCGCAGTAAACAGCCTTATGAAAAGTCAGAAGAATATCAGCAGAAAATCCAACAAGGGCAATCAGGTTATCCGGCCCGTGGCCCGTGGTATCCGTTTGTTGGCGGGCAGTTAACCGAACAATTAGCCCCAGCACTGGCGGGTTACCCCTATCGGCTGAAAGCCTGGATAAGCCATATGACCAACCCGCTGTATGGGGTGGCGGGCCTACGCAATCTGATTGAAGAGCGGTTGCAAGACCCCCGTCAGTTACCCTTATTCATCGCTATCGATGCTTTTATGAATGAAACCACCGCGTTGGCAGATTATATCGTGCCGGACACGCATAATTTTGAGAGTTGGGGATTCAGTGCGCCGTGGGCTGGTGTACTAGTGAAGGCCAGCACCGCTCGTTGGCCAGTGGTGGAGTCACGTACGGCCCGCACCGCACAAGGTGAACCGGTGGCAATGGAGAGTTTCTTGATTGCTGTTGCTAAGGCGATGAAGTTGCCGGGATTTGGGGCTAATGCCATGCAGGATAGCGAGGGGAATAGCTTGTCGCTGGATCGCGCGGAAGATTATTACTTACGCGCGGCAGCCAATATTGCCTATGGTGGCGAAAAGCCGCTGCCAGCGGCCGTTGATGACGAATTGCGCTTAACCGGCGTCGATCGTCTATGGCCTGCACTTCAGCGCAGTTTGTACCAAGACGAGCAGCGGCGTGTGGCTTATTTGCTGGCGCGTGGTGGGCGGTTTGCGCCGTATGAGAAAAGCTGGAACGGTGACGCCACTGGGCCACAATGGAAAAAACCACTGCAAATCTGGAATGAAAATGTGGCGAAACATCACCATGCCATTACCGGTGAGCGCTACAGCGGCTGCCCGACCTGGTATCCGCCGCGCCTGGCGGACGGCTCGGATGTGTTCCAGCATTATCCGGTAACCGACTGGCCATTACGCTTGATGTCATTTAAGTCTCATCTGATGAGCAGCTCAACGGCGATGATTGAGCGCCTACGTGCGGTCAAATCCACCAATTTGGTGGCGATCAACCCACAAGATGCGCAGCGCAATGGTATTCAGCATGGTGATATTGTGCGGTTAATGACCCCGGGAGGGCAGATGGAGGTGCAAGTCAGTCTATTGGATGGCGTTATGCCTGGTGTTGTTGCCATTGAACATGGTTATGGTCATCGCGAAATGGGTACCAGAGCTCACACACTGGATGGCGTTGTGATGGCGTCAGACCCACGAATCGGCCAGGGAACCAATTTGAACGATCTCGGTTTTACCGACCCCACCAGAGAAGTCCCCAACACCTGGCTCGATTGGGTGAGTGGCGCGGCAGTCCGGCAGGGGCTACCGGCTAAATTGCAACGAATAAGCTAATACAAGACAATTTTAACCCAAGGATAAATAAATCCCTCTCACTTGCAGAGGGATTTTTTATTTCTGCGTTATGATAGTGCTGGTGTATTTATTGGTTAATCACTTACGTGGTGTTATTCATTCTTATCGGAGAGCCGTCGATGACAGCTGCAAAACTCAGTGCGGGATTATTGGTCGTCGGGGGCATATTGGGTTATTTCGGTGCCGATTGGCAGAGCAAAACGTTACTGATTGCCGCTGGAGTTGCTTTACTCACCGGCGTCGTTCTCTCCGCTTTTACTGATCGAGATTGCCGCTAGAGATGTGCCCTGTTGGTGTTTCAGGTATTATATGCGCCGCACGGGGTGACCGGTGCCAAAATATCAGTTCTATTGCGCGATGATTTACCGTGGTTAGCAGTCGAATGACTTACGTAACCCATTGAGCAGTAATTAAATATTTATCAGTAACCTCTCTGAAAGACAGGAAAGTACACCATGCCAGTGTTACATAACCGAATTTCTAATGAGGAACTTAAAGCGCGCATGTTGGCTGAAACCGAACCGCGCACCACAGTTTCTTTTTATAAATACTTCATATTGGAAGATGCGAAAGCCTTCCGCGATAACCTCTATAGCCAATTTATTAAGCTCGGCGTTTTCGGCCGGGTTTATGTGGCCAAAGAGGGTATCAACGCCCAAATTAGCGTGCCTGCCAACCGTTATGATGAATTTAAAGTGGCGCTGTTTGCCGCACATCCTGCGTTGGATCAGGTACGGCTGAATGTCGCGCATGAAGATGACGGCAAGTCATTTTGGGTGCTGCGTATGAAAGTCCGCGAGCGCATTGTGGCTGACGGCATCGATGATGATAGTTTCGATCCCAGTAACGTCGGGTATTATCTGAAGGCCGATCAGGTTAATCAGATGATTGATGACCCCGATACCTTGTTCGTCGATATGCGTAATCATTATGAATACGAAGTAGGCCATTTCGAAAATGCGATAGAAGTTCCTTCGGATACTTTCCGCGAACAATTACCGATGGCAGTTGATATGCTACAACATGACAAAGAGAAGAATATTGTTATGTATTGCACCGGTGGGATTCGCTGTGAGAAAGCCAGCGCCTATATGTTGCATAATGGTTTTAAAAACGTCTATCACGTCGAAGGCGGGATTATCGAATATGCCCGCAAAGCAAAAGAACAAGGTTTGCCACTTAAATTTATAGGTAAAAACTTTGTTTTTGATGAGCGGATGGGTGAGCGGATCTCGGATGATGTTATCGCGCATTGCCATCAGTGTGGCACACCAAGCGACACACATACTAACTGCAAGAATGATGGCTGCCACTTGCTATTTATTCAGTGCCCCGCTTGTGCGACAAAATTTGAAGGTTGCTGTAGCCCGATTTGTCAGGAAGAGCTGAAGCTACCTCAAGAAGAGCAACGCGCTCGCCGGGCTGGACGTGAAAACGGCATTAAGATATTTAATAAGTCTAAGGGGTTACTGCAAACAACGATGCATATTCCCATACCGGAAAAGGGCATAGATAAGTAATATCTGGTGCTATTAAAATAAGGCGTTGTCGGTTATTTTATCCGATAACGTCTTTTTTTTGCCATTTTGAGCCGTGGCGGTTCCAATACAAGGATTGATAATGACAAAACCTGTGGTAAGTGGCCAAGGGTTGCGCTTAGTTGCGATGCTGGCAATGTTGGTCGTGATTATGGCTGGGATCAAGGCGGCGTCGCCTATAGTAGTTCCCTTTTTACTGGCAATATTTCTCGCTATTGTTTTAAACCCGTTGGTGAAATTACTCGAGAAAATAAAGATCCCCCGCACACTGGCTATCGTCTTACTGGTAACCATTATTGTTTTGCTGATGGCATTGCTGTTTAGCCGCTTAGGTTCTTCATTAAATGAATTTGCCCGTTCATTACCGCAATATCGCGGAATGATGCTGGAAAAAATGCGCGACCTGCAAGAATTTGCTATGCGCTTTAATATCGAATTCTCGGTGGATGACATCATGAAGCATGTCGATCCCAGCATGGCGATGAACTTTATTACCCGTCTGCTTAGCCACCTTTCTGGAGCAATGGCCAGCACCTTCTTGCTATTAATGACAGTCGTCTTCATGTTGTTTGAAGTCGAGCGCTTGCCTTATAAAATGCAATTGATGTTTGATAACCCTGAGCAAGGAAACGCCATTTTACGCCGCGCACTGAATGGTGTGACACATTATCTGGTGATTAAGACCATTATTAGTATCGCGACGGGGATTGTTATTTGGTTATTTTTGGCCGCGATGGGGGTCAGATTTGCATTCTTATGGGGGTTATTAGCTTTTGTTCTCAATTACATTCCTAATATCGGGTCAGTATTAGCCGCCATCCCACCTATTATTCAGGCTTTGCTATTTAACGGTTTTGCCGACGCATTTGCCGTAACGGGGGGTTATATCCTCATCAACCTGATTGGCGGTAATATTATTGACCCGCGCATGATGGGGCGCGGCTTGGGGTTATCAACGCTGGTGGTATTCTTATCATTAATTTTCTGGGGATGGCTATTGGGGCCAATAGGTATGTTGCTCTCAGTGCCGTTAACCATTATTGCCAAAATCGCACTAGAATTAACGCCTGCTGGTTATAAGTTTGCAGTGTTACTGAGTGATGGTAAGCCTGCCAAAACTGAGGCGGAGAAGCCAATATCTTGATTTGAAAATCTGAGGGCAGCAGGTGATTTCTATACCTGCTGGCCCACTCAATGCCAGAGGGATGGTTCGGGCAGTAAACTAATAGAAAAAGAAATAAATATCCAGCGCCAACAATATCAACCACAAACAGATATAGAGTATTAGATGCTCCCGCACATTATTGATAACTATTGAAAGCAATTTATTTAACATACTGACTGCCTGCGGCTAAAATCATCGCGCATTATAGGTGTTTTTAATTGGATAAACAATAATCTGGAAGTTAAATTAGTGTGTTTTGAAATAATCAAAAGAAATGATTTATCTACAGATATGTGCGTAAAAGATGAAAATTGGAGCGTGGGGGTATATAAAATAATTTAATTAGAATGTAACCGATACTGGCTAACAGCAGGCTGTTTTGCATTATATTGTTCCGGCTACATTACTCGTGATTTAAACTTATATAAATATTGGCTCGGCTCGGTATTAAGCACTACTTGGAGATGTTTTTCTAAATATAGACTAATTTCTAGTAGAGATATTTGAATACGTTGTAAATAAAACACAGCTCCAAGCGATTCCTGACTTTTATTTTCTCAGTAATATGGCGTTTATGTGAGTAAACGGTGCTATCGCTGATATTTAATTTTTTAGCGATACGGTAGTTGGGCATTTCTGTCATCCAATAGCACATGACTTTATGTTCTTGTGGGCTGAACAGTGATGCGGGGCATGACAGATGTGACTTGCCTGCATCGTGTGAAACACGGGATAAGCTTTGAAGCAGTTCAGGCAAATGCTTTTTAGCTAGAATAGAAACAGAGCCAGTCAGAGGGATTGGTGTTTCACTAAATGGATAGGCTGCATCCAGATAAATATAAACTTTTGCCTGATCACAACAACGTATAAAATGTTCTAATAATGGACAATGACCACCAAAACGACAATATTGGGTAAGATTAACAATTATTATCTCAGGATTAAAATCCTGGATAGTTGATGTTGCTTGTTCAACCGTAGGTACATCTCTTAATTTAAGCGATGTTGAGTTATTTAAATAAGTATTTACCCCTGAGCGGGTATAAAAACATTCATCAATAATTAATATCTTCATATGACATACATCCTTGTCTAACTGCAACCATACCTGGCTGCACACAAGGGTAAGGTAATCCTCTGATGACTACGGCGTCAATTCGGGATTTGCGATGTTTCTTGACGGATTTAACGAATAAACCTCCTGCTAATAATAAAATTAAGAGTGTTTTGTACTGAGATTGAAATATAAGAAATGCAAATAAATTGCCAATAACTCATCTTAAAAGCAAATGAGTATTGGCAACAATTTAATCAGCGAATTGTCATTCGTGGCCTAAGAATGAGTAAATCGCGCAAGTGAAAAGGCAGAAATATCAATAGGTGACGTTTTATCTTGCGCAAAGAGTGCGGCGACTTCACCCAGTGCAGTGGCAAACTTAAATCCATGACCACTTAAGCCAGTCACCACCATAATATGGGGGTTATCCGGCAAGGTGTCGATGATGAAATCTTCATCAGGGCTCATATCATAACTGCATGCTGCGCCATGTAGGCAAACACCCACGCCAGGTAAGAAATGACGCAAAAAGCCAAATACTTCGGTACCATCTTCAGCATAAGCACCAAACGACTTACGCTGTGCGGCTGATTCTATCGGTTGACCACCATTATGTTTACCCAATTTCAGTTCATCATTTTGTGAGGGAAAACCGTAGTAATGAATGTTATCCGGAGTCTCTACGGTAAATGCCGGGAAATGATTCCCTTCACTGTAGCGACCATCGGCATGGTGCCAGGAGAAGACTTTGCGTATGGCTGTTATGGGTAATTGCGGTAGTAACTCTTTCACCCAGGTTCCGGCGGTGACCACCACTTTCCTGGCGCTGTAGGTACCATCAATAGTCACGACATCAACCCCATTATCCAAGGGTTCAATCGCGGTAACTGGGCAGTTAAATAAAATACCGCAACCCGCCTCAGTGACGGCTTTGATCAGTGTTTTTATCGCCAATTCTGAGCGCAGATAACCCGACTGTGGTTCGAACACACCAATATAATTATCCGGCACAGTAAATACCGGCCATTTCTCACGAACCTGCGCTGCATTTAAAATGTCGACCGGTAAATTATATTGTTGCGCGCTGAGTTGTGTATTTTTCAGGAAAGTCGAATCATCAGGTCCCAAATTGAGTACACCACTGGCCTGAAACAATTTTTCACCGGTATGAGCGGAGAGTTGATCCCACAGTGCTTGTGCGCGTAATACTAATGGAACATATTTCTCGCCTTCACCGTATGCATGGCGAATGATTCTGGTATCGCCGTGGTGGCTACCTGACTGGTGAGGAGGCATTGCACTGTCAATCATCAGCACTTTTAAACCAGCTTGTGAGGCGTAGTAACCTGCGGCGGAACCGACGGAGCCACTACCAATGACAATCAAATCATAATCCATATTTTTCACCTTGGTGAATATCATCGCTAGCCTTATTTAACACTGTTCGATTTGCAATGCAGTTTTATCCTGATAATAAACAGAATGATTTAAATGAAAGGCGGCAAGTCGCGATAAAAATTAAAACGATAGTAATAGCACGGGGTCAGGGAGAGCAAAAGGGATGTTAGCGATATTATGGTGGGAACGGTTAATAAAAAGGCATCAAGTGATATTCACTGATGCCTTTTTATGCGCGTTGAGAAATTAATTGTAGGTGATAATTAATGCTTACGACGGTCAAGATCTTGGTATTCTGATGACTCAATTTTAGCAATGCCTGCTTCTAAGATATTTATTAATTGGCGTGCAACATCAGTCGTCAGCCAGAGTGTTCTATCAACCAGCGCATCTTCAGGCGGTTGATCCATGGAAGACAGGTAATGAAGACGTATCATCATCGCGTCATATGCATCTACAGTGCTGATATCCCAACCTACGAGCGGGTGAGTCTGGATAACTTCATCATTTCTGTCCATAAAGACCCCTTATATAGTAGTTACTAACTGGAGTGACTAACGAGGATCAATGCGACTCAATACTAAGTGAACTTTTTTAGTATACGCAAGCGCTGGTGAATGTGGAGATTATCAACAGATCTTTACAAATTATTTATTTTCTGATGATTAATTAAGCGAAGATTAAAATGAAAAAAGCCGAGGAGCGATTCCCCGGCAAAACAGCATTTACCTATACCCGTCATACTTAAAGCTGCATGTGTGTTGGCTACGCTCAATAACCCGAATCACTTACGACACAGTAAGCTCATCGGAATTTTCTCGCTTGCCGCCTTCCCGCAACTTAAATCATTTAGGATATACAACATATTTTTTATTGTGATTTATTCCGCATCGAACCAATCATCCGCGCTTTCCCATATTTCTTGTAATATTTCAGAGATGAGATCTTTATCGGTTTTGGCACCGCCTAAAACAGAAAGATTATTGGCCCCGGCATAACGCACTTGTACTGCGGTAGTGGTATCCGGGAATTTAGTATTCAGTCGTTTACTCAATTCATTGGTGAGTGCTTCGATAGCACCTGCGGGTAACTGATTTTTTTTATCAATACTGACTTCAACACGCATATTTAGCCCTCCGAATATTTATACTGGTTATTTATACAGTATAAAAATTCGGGCTGCAACTGGCGGATAAAAAAATTTGAGGCAGTAGAGAAAAGCGCGCTCTACCGCCATAGTTATCAAGCTTTAACTGACCAGTTGATGCTCTGGCCGGCAAGGAAAGGAATAATAGATTCGTTTCCGAGTGAGATTTCTTCTGGTTGTTGGAAAGGAACCCGAACCAATTCAACAAAATCTTCGTTAACGGGCAGACCATAGAAACGTGGGCCGTTCAAAGAGCAGAATGCTTCAAAATGTTGCAGTGCGTTCATCTCTTCAAACACAGAGGCATACGCTGGAAGTGCTGACGGGGCATTGAACACACCTGCACAGCCACATGATGACTCTTTACGATGTTTGGCATGCGGTGCTGAGTCAGTTCCGAGGAAGAAGCGCTCAGAGCCACTGGCAACCGCTTGACGCAGGGCTTCTTGATGAGTACTGCGCTTTAGAATCGGCAAACAGAACAGGTGAGGGCGAATTCCACCAACCAACATGTGATTACGATTGAACATCAAATGCTGAGGGGTGACGGTCGCACCAAGGAAACGATTGCCTGCCAGCACATAATCGGCTGCGTCTTTGGTGGTGATATGCTCAAAGACAATTTTCAGCTCTGGGAATTGACGGCGTATCGGTTCCAGGATTTGGTCAATAAAGCGAGCTTCACGATCAAAAATGTCCACAGCCGCGTCAGTGACTTCCCCGTGGATCAGTAACGGCATGCCTATCTTCTGCATCTGTTCAAACAGCGGATAAATTGCTGGAATATCAGAAACCCCATGGGTTGAGTTGGTGGTGGCATTGGCCGGATAAAGCTTAGCGGCGGTAAACACACCTTGTTCAAAACCGAGAGTCAGTTCATTGACGTCCAGAGTATTGGTCAGGTAGCACGTCATTAGCGGTGTGAATTTATGGCCCGCAGGAATTGCCGCCAAAATACGTTCCCGATAGGCAATGGCACTGGTAACTGTGGTTATCGGGGGTGTCAGGTTTGGCATGACAATAGCCCGAGCAAACACCTCGGAAGTATAGGGCAGCACGGTACTGAGCATTTCGTCATCACGTAAATGAATATGCCAGTCATCGGGGCGGCGAATTTTCAGGGTTTGGGGTTGTGCAGTCATTCAACGAGCTCCGCAGTCATGATGAGATATCGGGGTTTTTGTGCTGTTTCCGGCGGGGTCTAAGGATAAGCGGAAAGTGCTCCAGATGCATCTGATTGTTACGGCTAAGTTGAAAACAATGCAAAAAGGGGCTCTTATAGAGAGGTTTCGAAAAAATTGCCCAAGTTGGTGAGCGATTGATTTATCGTCAAATACGCTAGTTAAATGTACAGATGGGAGAATAACTATGGAAGTTCGCGTTATTGCCAGTTTAGTGGCGAAACCTGAGTTTATTGCTGAGGTTACCGCCGCAGTTCATCAGGTTATCGAACCGAGTCGTGAAGAGAAGGGGAATCTGCAATATGATCTCCATGCTGAAAGCGACCAAAAAGGCTCTTTTGTGTTTTTTGAGCGCTGGGCATCTGAGGATGCATTAGAAAAACATAATAAAACCGAACACTTCAAAGCGTTTGTCAAAGCTATTGAAGGCAAGTTGGAAAGCCTTGAGATAAAGAAAGTGAAGCAAATCGCGTGACAATCTTTGCTCAATAAAAAACCCGCCAAATGGCGGGTTTTACACTATTAGGGCCGAACGATATTGCTACTATTCAACCGATTGTGGCTTTGTTGCTGGTGCTGTTGCTTTAGTTGCTGCCGCATGACCACCCGCAGAACCTTTACCTGCAAAATCAAAGGCTGGACGTTCCCAATGGCCTTGGCTTGGCGATGCTGGTTCGTAATCAGGTGCTGGTGCTTTGGTCATTGGCGCTGAAGCATAGTGCTTGAATAACACACCTTCAGGATGAGCAACAACTGGCTGCTGCGGTGCAACGGCAACAGGAGCTGTGTCGGTTGGTGATTCAGTTACCGTAGCTTCTTCTGCCACAGTATCTTCAACCACTGTTTCCGTCACGATTGGTGCTTCAACCACCGCTTCTTCAACTACAGCTTCTTCAACTACAGCTTCTTCAACTACAGCTTCTTCAGCGACTGTCGCATCTTCAACTACAGCTGCTGTTTCTTCAACAACAGGCTCTTGGGTTACGGCTTCTTCCATGACAGCGACGGGTTCCATTGTCGTTTCAACCACAGTTTCTGCTGCTGGTGCAATGTCAGTTACCTGAGTAGGTTCTTCAATCGCACGGGTTTCAACGATTGGCGCTACAGTTACCGTTTCTACAATTGCCGTTTCTACTATTGCTGTTTCCACAACAACCGGCGCACGGCCCGGTACGGCAGCAGCGGATGACGAAGAACCACCTGGCTTATGTTGTGGGGCTGGAGTCGGCACGACAGTTTCAGTTACGGCAGCAACGACAGGCGCAGCAACGACAACAGGTGCGGCAACAACAGCGACTTGTTCTACTACAGCAGTAACTTCCTGCACGTACTCAACTGGCTGTGGTTCTGCAACCGGATTTTCCACAAAGGCGGGTTCAAACGGTTGAGCTACTGGATAACGCACCCACACTTTACCTGATGCCATTTCTGGTGAAGCGAAAGCACCCGCCAGCGGCATAGCTGACTGAGTTGGGTAGCGCTCATCACGATAGCGGCGACGGCGTTGACCACTGACACGCAGGTGGCGAGGTGAGCGGCGAGAGCGACGTGGCATGCCATTTTCATTGTTGC
>NZ_JBLWEX010000148.1:0-11937 GCF_048323875.1 Yersinia sp. LJYL362 | reverse complement strand
CCTTGTCAGTGATTCGGGTGACAAATCGGTCAGGAACCGATTTGAACGCTGCTTGCAGCGGCCTCGTAGAGGCGAGGCCCATGGACGGGCCGAGTAACTAGCGCAGCTAACACCCCTGTAGCGTCAAGGACGAAGGAGAATTAGTGGAGTTTCAGGCGCGGGCGAATAACCCGGTTAATCCCGCCCACCAGCATCATCAGGCCAGTTTTAGTATAGCCATGCAATGCGACTTGATGCATACGATACAATGAGATGTAAACAACACGGGCAACACGCCCTTCCACCATCATAGAACCGCGCATCAGGTTACCCATCAAGCTACCGACCGTACTAAACTTCGACAGCGATACCAGAGAACCATGATCTTTATAAATGTATGGTTTCAGTGGTTGCTCATTGAGCAATGCTAAAATATTGCTATAACAGCGGCTGGCCATCTGATGTGCAGATTGCGCACGCGGCGGCACAAAACCGCCACTTGGCTGTGGACAAGAAGCACAGTCACCAATCGCAAAAATGTTGGGATCTCGGGTTGTTTGCAGCGTCGGCTCAACCACCAGCTGGTTAATACGGTTGGTTTCCAGCCCTGCAATATCTTTCATAAAGTCCGGCGCTTTAATACCTGCCGCCCAAACCATCAGATCAGCATTAATAAACTCACCATCTTTGGTATTCAGGCCCTTTTCATCAGCGCTGGTAACCATGGTTTTGGTCAATACACGAACACCCAGTTTAATCAGTTCCTGATGTGCCGCCGCCGAGATACGTGGCGGTAGTGCTGGCAGAATACGTTCACCCGCTTCAACCAACGTGACATTCAGTGCGTGGTTATCCAAACCTTCAAAACCGTAGCTATGCAGTTGTTTTACCGCATTATGCAGCTCTGCAGACAGCTCCACACCGGTGGCACCGCCGCCAACAATGGCGATATTAACTTTGCCTTTTTCACCCGGTTGCGCTGAATACTTCAGGAACAGGTTAAGCATTTCATTATGGAAGCGGTGGGCCTGATGCGGGTTATCGAGGAAGATGCAGTGATCCTTCACGCCCGGCGTACCGAAATCATTCGAGGTACTGCCCAGAGCAACCACTAAAATGTCATAGGATAATTCGCGTTTTGTGACCAGCACATCGCCGTGCTCATCACAAATCTCAGCCAGACAGACGCTTTTGGTTTCACGGTTAATATCTGTTAACGACCCCAACTGGAAATTGAAATAATGGTTGCGCGCATGAGCCAGGTAGCTCAATGCATCAACACCATCATCCAGAGAACCGGTAGCCACTTCATGGAGCAAAGGTTTCCACAGATGACTGTGGTTACGGTCAACCAGAACAATCTCAGCTTTTTTGCTGCGCCCCAACTTATGACCCAGACTAGTTGCCAGCTCAAGGCCGCCGGCACCACCACCAATAATAACGATTTTTTTCTTCGGCGTTGTCAAAATGACCCCCTAAATGTGAACCAATTGTTAGCTAAGGGTAAATGAATAATATTCTTAGATAACATAGGGTTCGCTGATGCTAATTCAATAAACTGGAGTCAGAATATCATGCAGGGTTATTTGGTCATACCAAAATTGATATATATCAACTTTTTTTGATTAAAGTGCCAGCAGAGGGATTTTTTCTGGAATAAGATTCAAATAGTTAGCGTTTAGTCACAGTTTACACTTTTTTTATTTGATCGGGGATAATAAGCAGTTTTGCGATTTTTCGTCATAAAAATGGCCTAAAAAAAGCAGGCGAAACGCTTTTTTTAGGCCAAATTGCACAGAACTGTGGGTATTACAATTAACCAGTCATTAACAAAAAACCGGTTAATTTGATTATTTATCCCAGAGTTTTAAATGCTTTTATCCGCTGCAAATGAGGTGACAGATCTTTAAACTTGTGGCCTTGCTTTTCATCCCAGACAATTTCGTAATAAGGATGCAAATCACCGGCAGTGCGCTTGCTATCAAGCATTTCATCATTGCGCGACAACACGACTAAACAGCGATCGCGGTTTTTCTCGCGAAAATCACTGATACATTTGCTGGCGATATCGACGTACTCTTCCGGCCTGTCAATTTTACCGCTCATATTGTCTTGCGGGTAAAGATTGGGGTTGAAGGCAACCTGTCGGATGCCACACAGAAAACCAATTCGTTCGGCCCAAAAGCCCCCTAACCCCACACCACAAATCAGTGATTTGGCATCGCCACCTTGCTGAATAGCCTTATCCACTTCTTTCAATAAATGCTGCATATCATGGCGAGGATGCAACGTGCTGTAACTGATGAAACGCACATCCGGATCAATGAATTGCAGTTGCAGAACTTTCTCGTGATTGCCAGGGCTGTTGGAATCAAAACCATGTAGATAGACGATCATATCTATTTTATCCTCGCGACATGTAACTTATCTCAATTGGCTTTTATGTGCATCCCAACGTTCGCTGAGTGCCGTTAATGCCTTATTCGCCTGCTGCCAACGCGATGATGCCATCAACGTCTGACGGTCAAACTGCCCAGAATGATACAAGCGCGCTACTTGATCTGCTTTGACGGGCGACAGGTTATCCAACACACTTACCGCGCCCTGACGGTTATTACAGACCAGAATCATATCGCAACCGGCATCCAAAGAGGCTTGCCCACGCTCGGCATAACTGCCCATGATGGCTGCCCCTTCCATCGACAAGTCATCAGAGAAAATGATGCCATCGAACCCTAACTCTTGGCGCAATATGGTTTGGAGCCAGTAAGACGAACCACTGGCTGGACGCGCATCAGCTTCAGTATAAATCACATGAGCAGGCATAATGGCATCCAGTAATCGCCGCGCAATCAGTTCGCGAAATATAACCATATCATGAGTGCGGATTTCTACCAGTGGTCGATTATCCCGAGGCGTCTCTTTATGCGAATCTGCCGTTACCGCCCCATGCCCGGGGAAGTGCTTACCGGTGGTTTTCATACCCGCGCTGTGCATCCCGCGAATAAAGCACTCTGCCATTTTCAGTGCTTGTTGCGGGTCACTGTGGAATGAACGCTCGCCGATAGCGGCGCTGACATGGCCAATATCCAGTACCGGCGCAAAGCTGATATCGATATCCATTGATATCATTTCAGCCGCCATCAGCCAGCCCGCATCTTGTGCTAACTGCGCCGCAGTGGCTGGATCATTGATCGCTGCAAACGACTGAGCCGCAGGTAAGCGGGTAAAACCGTCACGAAAGCGCTGTACCCGGCCTCCTTCCTGATCAACCGCCACCACCAGACGCTGGTGGGACGCCGCCCTTACCTGACGGACTAACTCGCGCAGTTGCTCGGCATCATGAAAATTACGGCTGAATAAAATCAGGCCGCCCACCAGCGGGTGCTTTAAAATCTCACGTTCTTCTGCATCCAGCTCATAGCTGGCAACGTCTAACATTACTGGACCCACGACAACCTCACATAATTCCCCTTCGTTCTTGAAGCTGCAGGGGTGTTAGCGGCGCTAGCTCACCCGAATCACTTACCAGTGTAAGCTCATCGGGACTCGTTCGCTTGCTGCCTACCTGCAACACCAAGCTCTTTGGGGAAGCGTTAAAAATAAAATCAAAAAGATAAATTAAACCGCTGGCGTAGCGGCACCGTCCATTGTAAAAACTCGCGCTCTCCTGTTTGCTGCCAGCGCACCTCGAACCACATCAACATCAGGTAATCAACCCACGGCACCCAGCGCTGTATCTGGCGGGATAAACGATCAATATCAGGGTAACCCTGCTCATTCTGGCAATAGTGCTGTAAAAAAGCCTGTTGCTGGGGCGCTGACCAACCATTGCCACGAAATAGCGCGGCAATATCAAGAGCAATATCGCCGTCAGCCGCATATTCCCAGTCAATCAATTTCAACCCGGAGGGTGTCGCCAAAAGATTGCCGGGGTGAATATCCATATGCAGGGGTGCCAGTTTCACCGGTTGCGGCGGTGATCTGCGCAGAAAATGCTGATGCAACCGTAACCAGCTTGGTGAAAGGCGTTTGGTATCAATCTGCCCGGCATAACGGATGAGCTGAGCACGTAAATCCAGGCGATAACCGCTGGCGGGTAGATGATGCAAGCGGGTCAATAGCTGTGCCAGCTGACCATTATTCGATAATTCAATGAATTGCGCGCGAGTGACAACGTCACCTTCGAGCCAGTTGACCACCAGCCAGTGTTGATTTGCGGCGATAATCGTGGGTGCCAAATGGTAACCCGCCACGTGTCGCAATAGCTTGCGCTCCCGCCGCCGGTCCACCCCCAACTGGGTTTTCTGCACCGATTGTTCGCGCGCCAGCCAGTTAATATTCGCAGTCGTGTTTGATGGGTAAGAAATACGCCAACTTTCACCAGTCAGGCCAGATACCGGGCTAATATGCCAATCTGCCTTGATAAAATCGGCTGCATGAATAAAACCGTCGGGGGTAGCATCCACCGACGGTTTGATGCTTTCAATCAGCGCATACAGGGAAGGATCAGCGCTTAACTGGGCCATTACCTGACCAGATGATTTCGCCGGTTTGTGCCTGCATCAGTTGCATTTCAATGGTCGGTGACTTCACATCACCACTGACATCGCTGTACAACACATACTGAGCACCGACATAGCGAGCCAGGCCAATAGCTTTGCTGCGAGAGCCGAGACTATCTTCTTCCGATAACCCTAAAGTTTGCTTAGCGACAGCTAATTGCTGCGGCGAGATCAACACAAACTTTTTATTTGATGACAGCACTTGATGTAAGGCCGAAGTGGCTTTCGCCGTTTGCAACGCGCCATTAGTGTTATTTTTGACACTATCGAGAAGCAATATGCTGCCGTTTGCTACATCATTGCTGTTAACCATTTGCGCAACTAAGGGTTCTACGTTGGCGGCCCAATCAGTCGGTTGCTGCATTTTGGGTGGCGGCGGCACGGTGTCTACCGGCGGAGGCGTTTCAGTCACGGGAGGCGTGACAGGTTCGATGGTCACGGGTGGTGTGGTTGGCTCAACAGGTGGCTGAGTGATACACCCCGTCAGCACAAGTGCCGCCAGAGCGACAGATAAATACCGTTTCATTGTCCCACTCCAATAGCGCGATGATAAGAACCGAGCTGTTATAAAAATATAGGGTTATAAGAATAAATAAAGACGCGCACTACGCGCATTAAAATTATTATTAATTGATTGAATATCCACATCATCATTTGGCGCAATAACGATAAACCGTGGCGCTTCCAGTGGCGGCACATCCAAGCCCTGCGCATCATACCAATAAAAGCGGTAATTTATTTTTATCGGTTTACTCTGGCTATTGGTCACCACCGAGCGCGCTACATTATTCCCAGATGAGGTTGAAATTGCAGGTTGAGACGCCAAAATACCCGCCGTCAGCACAGACGAATCCATGACCACGGTTTGCTGCTTATTCACCGCAATCCCTTTCGGGCTGCTGCACCCCAGCAATGTCGCAATACACGCAAGCGCCATCAGCGGCAATAAAAACACCTTCACAGGGCGCATAGGCTTACCTCAGTTATAGTCCTGTCATACTTCAAGCTATTTATGTGACAACAACGAACCCAACTCACGGCCACCGACCAGATGCATGTGAATATGGTAAACCACCTGCCCAGCATGACGATTGCAGTTGATGATCAGACGATAGCCATCTTCAGCAATACCTTCCTGCTCTGCAAGTTTAGCAGCCACAGTGATCATTCGGCCCAATGTCGCTTCATGTTCTGCTGTGACGTCATTCACAGTTGGAATAAGAATGTTAGGAATGATTAAGATATGAGTTGGTGCCTGCGGGGCGATATCACGAAACGCGGTCACCAGTTCATCCTGGTAGACCACGTCGGCAGGGATTTCACGGCGGATAATTTTGCTGAAAATCGTTTCTTCGGCCATTACGCATTTCCTTGAAAGTGATAAAATGAGGAATGCGTAGTATGAGCGACAATTTCTATTGATTTCAACCTCAATCATTGACCGCGGGCATAAGCCGCTGCTTTTTCAAACAAAGCGGGCTCCGGACGAATGCCGGTATACAGCACAAATTGCTCAACCGCCTGAATAGCAAAGACTTCAGCGCCGGTAATGACGATTTTCCCTTGTGCTTTGGCGTAGCTTATCAGCGGAGTCATCGCGGGCAGTGCCACTACATCAAAAACCACCTCGGCATGTTCAACCTCGGTTTCAGTAAAAGCCATGCTATCGGCCTCTTTCCCCCCTGACATCCCCACTGGGGTGGCATTGATTAATACATCGGCTTCAACACCCTGCATATCAGGCTGATAGGTGTAACCGGATTGTTCGGCTAATTTTTTACCGGTTTTTTCGTTCGTCGCAATAATAAATCCCTGCTTAAAACCGGCATTTTTTAGTGCAAAAGCCACGGCTTTCGCCATCCCACCACTGCCTCGCAATGCGAATACTTTATAGGTAGGCACCTGATAACTCTCCAGCAATTTCGCGATGGCGATATAGTCGGTGTTATACGCTTTCAGATAACCATCAGAATTAACCAAGGTATTAACCGAATTAATTGCGGCGGCGGATGCATCCAGCTCATCTACCATTGGGATAACCGCCTCTTTAAACGGCATTGAAATTGCACAACCTCGGAACCCCAATGCCCGCACACCGCCAATTGCCGCGGCCAGATCCGTGGTGGTAAAGGCTTTATACAGGTAATCGAGATCCAGAGCATCGTACAAAAAATTATGAAAACGAGTGCCAAAGTTGCTGGGTCTGGCGGCCAGAGAAATACACACTTGGGTATCTTTGTTTAAATAACGGGTCATCTTCTTTCCTCAAATAATCACGGCGTTCTGTCTGCGGCCTTTTCCGATAAGAAGTGCTGAGACACAAACGCTTGCTGTAGTGAAAATTATCGGCTAAAAAGATGATATATAAAACTGCTGAGTTAGACTCAATTAGGTTCCTCTTTTATGGTCAGCCGACGCCTTGAACAGCAATACTTACGCTTATTAAATCAGGTTGGGGTACAGCCGATTGAGGTTACACTGCAAGAACTTGCGGATAAACTCAGCTGCACCAAGCGTCACATGCGGACACTACTGGTTCAGATGCAACAAGCTGGCTGGTTGAGATGGCAAGCAGAGGCAGGTCGTGGCCGCCGGTCATATTTACAGCTATTGCGGAACACTCATCAGCTTTTAATTGAAAAAGCGGAACAGTTATTAGATTCCGGTGGTTTTAATGAAGCCATTGCCCTATTGGGCGAAGATAAACAGCTGATTACCCCCTTGCTGCGGGCTAAACTTGGGTATCGGATACGCGATGACTATCAAGCTCTGCGCATCCCCTACTACCGCACCATGACAAATCTTTACCCCGGCACAGCACTACGCCGCTCTGAGCTGCACTTAGTCCGACAAATTTTTAATGGTCTGACCCGAGTAAATGAGGAAAACGGTGAAGTCACCACCGATTTAGCTCACAAATGGCGAATGCTCGACCCATTGCATTGGCGCTTTTATTTACGCCCGGCGGTGCAATTTCATGATGGTCGCGAGCTTTCCAGCCGTGATGTCGTCAGTTCACTGACCCGCAGTGCCGTATTGCCGCTGTTTTCACATATTCAAAAAATTAGTTCGCACGGGCCACTCAGTGTGGTGATTGAACTTAATCAACCGGACCCACGCCTTCCCCTGTTACTCGCCCATCACAGCGCACTGATTCTGCCGGAAAATCATACCACGCACCCCGATTTTGCCTCTCACCCGGTGGGCACGGGGCCTTATCGAGTGGCTGAAAATGATAACTGGCACTTGCAGATGAAATCCTTTGACCACTATTTTGGTTTTCGAGGTTTGCTGGATGAAGTTGAGGTGCTTATTTTCCCGGATTTGGCGCGCCAACCCTCTGACACGCCTGCCGTGCTGTCGGAGCAATTGAATATGGCGAATATACAAAGTGCCACCTGGCTCAGTTCCAGCATCAGTGATATTGATTATGTTTCTGGAAAAGCTGCCAGCCTGACCGGTAAGCCATCAGACTCAACACAAGAGATGTTTCTAGAGCGCGGCGGGTATTTTTTGCTGTGCGATAGCCGCTCACCGCACTGGCACGATATTAAACAGCGCCGCTGGTTGCGAAAAACGCTCAATCCTTATCATCTTATCCAACGGCTAATTGAATCCATTCGCCCCTTCTGGGTACCCGCCAGTAGCGTCCTACCCACATGGTTTCATGGCATTGATGCAGGAGAAGAGTGCTCTCCTTTTTCAAGTGATATAGCGACAGAATCAGAGGATATGCCGGTATTAACGCTGGCTTATCATGCCCAGCACCCTGAATACTCGATGTTGGTGACTGAAATGACTCATATTCTGGCCGCTCAGGGCATTAAGTTAGATATGATCGAGCTGGATTACACCTCTTGGGCCAAGGGTGAGGCCAAAGCTGATTTGTGGCTGGGCACAGTGAACTTTGCCGTTCCTGAAGAGTGGAATGTTGGCGCATGGCTATTGGGCTTCCAGTTGCTGCGTCAATCCATCACTGGCGGTGATGATGCTGATTTACAGAGCTATCTGCATGATTGGCGCAACCAATCCCTGGGTAGCGAACAATTGATCCGAGAGATCATCGCCAATGGATGGTTGCAGCCATTATTCCATCACTGGATGCGCCTAAAAGCCCCCGAACAAGCCCAAGGCGCGCACTTAAATAATTTAGGTTGGTTTGATTTCCAGACTACCTGGTTGGAGCCGGAATAACATAAATAAAAACCATTCAAAATAAACATTAATCACACAGAAGATAACGTGTGATTTTTATATAGACATTTAATTTATATTTCCATGCAACAATAAAGATGAATACTAACAGATTTAATTAACCTTATCATTTAATGATGTTATTTACCTATAACCGTTAATCCAATAAAAAATAAAATATTACTTCTTGACGATGTGTTTCATTAAGTGATACTCCTATTTTAAGGAAGGTAACAAGATAGGGAATTACATTCAGCCAAAATATTAAATTTATATATTTAATTTATTTTCATAAGTTGAATGAAGATGGAGGTACAAATACTTTCCTTAATGGACCTGCCAAGAGGGAGTTTTTGGCACTCATAATCAATGGAGGAATAAACTATGTCTCGCTTGAAAAAAGAAATCATTGAAACTGTAATTGATACTTGTAAAACTAAAACACACCAACCGCAGCATCTTGCGGAAGCAATTCTAGACAAGATAGCCGGCGGTTGGGTTAACGCTTTTGCAAACTGGACAAAAAGTTTTTAATATCGCAAAAGGGCTGCTTATGGCAGCCCTTAGGAAGGTGATGTCGATTAAGTACACCTTGGGGATTCAATAGAATTCCGGACTTTTTAGCCATTTAATCCGCTTGCTGGTTTCGTACTTCGAAAAACGCCATATTGGTGATATAAGCTCGCGCTTTAACTCGCTATCAGTGGTAAAAGATGCCTTTACCGCCGACATGGTTGCGTCGCTGTTAGATATTGTGGTGGTCATCGGGCTATTATTTTTGATGTGGGCCTATGATGGCTACCTCGCAGCAGTCGCCGTGCTGATATCACTGACCTATGCGGCCATCAAATTCTTTCTTTTTAAAGGCGGTTTAGCCCCACAAGAAAGCGGTTCCATTTCTTTAGATGGTATAGACATCCGTCGATTGGGTCTTGGAGCTTACCGTCAACACATCGCTTACGTGCTACAAGAAGACCGGCTATTTGCGGGGTCTTTACTCGACAATATCAGTTCGTTTGATGCTCAACCTGAGTATGAATGGGTATTTGAATGTGCACGCCTTGCTTCCATTCATACAGAAATTGAAGCCATGCCGATGAAGTATGAAACCATGGTGGGTGATATGGGTAGCGCCCTGTCTGGTGGGCAGCGCCAACGAGTTTCTCTGGCTCGCGCTTTGTATAAACGCCCACGAATATTATTTCTCGACGAAGCTACCAGCGACCTGGATATCGACAATGAAGCCCGAATTAATGATTCGATACGCGCGTTGAAGATAACCCGGATTTTTATCGCCCACCGCCCAACAATGATTGCCATGGCGGACCGGGTATTTGATCTCAGCAAAAATGCTGAAATAGAAATGGAAAAGGAAAACCCTCATGCACTTTTTGCCTAATATGCATACCTCAGCAATGATATTCACCCTTTTATTGTCTGCCACCTCGCCGTCAGCCCTCAGTGCTACGTCTTCGGGAAAAGTCATGCATATGCCGCTTGAGTGGGATGATACGGCGATACCGGTAGTCAATGTGGAAATCAATGGACTACGTCAATCATTTTCAATTGATACCGGTTCCGAAATGGGCCTGCATTTAACCAAAGAGGTGATGGCGCAACTGCCCGGATTGGTGCCCGTTGAGGGAAAGCGCCGATCTATCGATCTGACAGGAAAAGTGCTTTTCAATGAGAAATTCCATATTCCACAACTTTCAATCAACGGCATGATATTTAAGGACGTTAAAGGTGTTTCATTTACACCTTGGGGCCTGACTCTTAACCCGAAAACCGCCCCTCGCAGTTCGATGGTCATTGGTTTGGACTTATTCAAGGACAAAGCGCTGCTGATTGACTATCAAAGTCAGCGGCTATCCGTTGCTGATAATGCTCAAGCATTGGGTATTAATATTGCTGATGGGTGGATTTCATTACCGCTACGGTTAACATCAGAAGGCATTACGATTAATGTCACGAAAAATACTAAAGAATACAACATGGTGTTGGATACTGGCGCAACCATATCGGTATTTTGGCAAGAACGGCTTAAATCTGCGGTTATCAGCCTCCCTTGCCAAGTATTGATCGGAGATATAGAAATGGAAAACTGTATAGCAACAGATTTTCAGCTAAACGAAAAGGGCACCACAGGGATTGGTTTTAATGCAGTGCTACTCGACGGGGTATTTAAGCAGATGGATACCGATGGATTAATTGGCAGTAACTTCCTCAACAAATTTGCCGTAGTAATTGATTTTCCAGGACAAAAACTACACATCAAAAAGTTTAAAACTGCGTAAATAATCCTTTAGAAATAATAAGATATGATATATATGAAGCCTTTCTGAACACAAAAAAAGGGAGGCTTCCGCCTCCCCTTTGCACTCCCCAGACCTGAATTAATGATTACGGATATACTCGTCCATATCTGTTTTCAGGTTATCAGATTTCGTCCCGAAGATAGCCTGAACACCTGAGCCTGCGACCACAACGCCCGCAGCACCCAATTTTTTCAGACCAGACTGGTCAACCTTGGACACATCGGCCACACTGACACGCAAACGAGTGATACATGCATCCAGGTTAGTGATGTTTTCTTTACCACCAAATGCTGCTACCAGTGCTGCTGACATTTCAGTGCCACCCTGAATAGTTTGCTCTGTCGCTGTGTCTTCACGGCCAGGTGTTTTCAAATTCAGTTTGGCGATCAGGACACGGAAGATGGTGTAGTAGACCAGACCGTAGCAAATACCCACCAGAGGGAACAACCAGATACGGCTGCTATTGCCACTCAGTACCACGAAGTCAATCAAACCGTGGGAGAAGCTGGTACCGTCACGCATCCCAAGCAGGATACAGATTGGGAAGGCCAGACCTGCCAGAATTGCATGAATAACATACAAAATTGGCGCCACGAACATGAAGGAGAATTCGATTGGTTCGGTGATACCGGTCAGGAATGAGGTCAGTGCTGCGGAGATCATGATCCCGCCCACTTTTGCCCGGTTCTCCGGCTTAGCAGAATGCCAAATAGCGATTGCTGCTGCTGGCAGACCGTACATTTTAAACAGGAAGCCACCAGACAGTTTACCCGCAGTTGGGTCACCCGCCATGTAACGAGGAATGTCACCGTGGAATACCTGACCCGCTGCGTTGGTGTATTCACCAATTTGCATTTGGAATGGTACGTTCCAGATATGGT
>NZ_JBLWEX010000147.1:0-11878 GCF_048323875.1 Yersinia sp. LJYL362 | reverse complement strand
TCGCACCCAGCGACGCAGTGTGAGCGTTGAGGACCTGACAGTCAATCAGTTCTCCACCATGACGGGTAAAATGATGACAAAAAACCATTAAAGCGCTTTTTGAGGCATTATTAGCCCTGCTAAACATAGATTCACCGCAAAAGAGTGAACCCACTGAAATACCATACAAACCACCAACCAGTTCATTTTCCAACCAAACCTCTACGGAATGGGCGTGACCCAGTGTATGTAAGTGGCAATAAGCTTGCTGTACATCATCCCCAATCCAGGTTCCCTCATCACGCAGGGTTGCACAAGCACGGACAACCTCTTCAAAAGCATGGTTGAGCGTAAATCGATAAGGGCAGTTGCGCAGGAAACGCCGCATGCTCCGGCTGATATGTAAATCTTCTGGATACAATACGGCTCTGGGGTCAGGTGACCACCATAAAATCATTTCACCAGGACTGAACCAAGGGAAAATCCCCCGTTCGTAGGCGGCCAACAAACGAGGAGGAGATAGATCTCCCCCTAGGGCCAATAACCCGTTTGGTTCGCGCAGAGCCAGCTCAGGCGAGGGGAACGCAAATGATTGAGAAGAGAGCTGTGTGATGCGCATAAATCCCCTTAGTGACACTTACAGGCCCATTTGGGCATCCCCGTAGTATTTGAAGCCACAGCGTTATTGACGATGGACTCACCTTACCAATTGGCTGTGGCTCTAATGACTTTGGATATCATCATCAATAACAATAATACTGCTTTGCTTTCAGCAGCTTTACTTAATATTAGCTATAAGTTTGCTGATTATCTGCCTATGTTTATATCCATCACACTTCAAGCTGCATGTGCGTTGACCGCCTTCCTGCAACTCGAATGATTTAGGGTATAGGCGCTTTACTTGCACATCATCTTCATCTTAATGCCGCTGATGGAATTGGTAGTAGCGGCCCTTGTTTTGCAACAAGTTTTGGTGGCTGCCTTGCTCAACAATCTTTCCTCCATCCATGACACAGATTCGATCCATATATTCCAACCCATACAAGCGATGCGTGACCATAATCAGGCTCTTATGTTGGCAGTGTTGGCGTAATAACGTCAGAATTTGTTGCTCGGTTTCTGCGTCAAGCCCTTCGGTGGGTTCGTCGAGAAGCAGCAGTGGTGCGGGATGCAGCAGCGCGCGAGCAATACCTAAACGGCGTTGCTCACCCCCAGATAATGGCCGCCCACCATCACCCATCCAGGCATTTAGCCCTTCATCGTTATCTAGCAAATTAGCCAAGCCAACTTGTGCCAAAACAATTTTTAGCTGTTCATCTGTGGCAGTAGGGCAGGCAAGTAATAAGTTTTCACGTAATGTACTGCTAAAAATGTGCACCCGCTGGCTGACCACTGTCATCATTTGGCGAAGTGTCGCTTCATCAAAGCGGGTCAAAGGTTCCCCATTTAGCGTGATGGCACCTTCATTGGCATCCCATGCTCGGCTTAATAACTGCAATAGTGTGGATTTGCCACAGCCGGTACGGCCTAATAGCGCAATATGCTCCCCAGCGGCCAGTGACAGCGATATATTCTGTAAAACAGGCAAGTGCTGCTGTGGGTAAGTAAAACCCAACCCTGTCACTTCTAGCGCTGCCTGTGGGGTCGCCGCGGGGCCATTAGCCGGGAACGTCACTTCGGGTTGTTGTTCCATTAGCTGACCAACGCGAGTCGCTGATGCAATAACTTGGCCCAAATGTTGGAAGGCACCCGCAACGGGTAACAGGGCTTCAAACGCTGCCAACGATGTGAAAACGAACAGGGCCAACAATGCACCTGGCTGGCTGTCACCCCCGATTCCGTCAGCGGCTAACCATAAAATTAATGTAACCGTCAAACCAGAGGCGAGAATCATTAACGCTTGGGCCAAGCCTGCCAAGGATGCTTGTTGCTTTTGGCGAATCATCCAACGCTGCTCAATCTCTTCTAATGAAGCGCGAAAACGTTGTAATGCCCCGAAAACCAACAGTTCGGCTTGACCTTGTAACCAAGACGTTAGTTGCGAACGATAACGGCCACGCAGGTCAGTTAAATCACGACCAATAGGCTTACCCGCACGATAGAAAATCAACGGTACTAACAATAACAACCCGAGCAGAATGGCACCGAGTGTCAGTGCTAAATTGACATCGATGTAACTCAGGCCGAAGGTAACAGCTGCGATGATAACAACGGCGGCAACCAGTGGGGATATTACCCGCAGATAGAGATGATCGAGTGTATCGACATCGGCGACCAGGCGGTTCAGTAGCTCACTTTGACGAAAGCGAGCAATACCGGCAGGGGAAAGCGGCAAGATTTTCTGGAATGCAAATACCCGCAGATGTGCCAGCACTCTAAATGTTGCATCGTGACTGACAACGCGTTCGGCATAACGGCCCGCTGTTCGGGTAATCGCAGCACCTCGTACACCCGCCGCAGGGAGCAGATAGTTAAAGGTATACAACCCTGCGGGCCCAGCAATAGCTGTTCCAGCCAGGAACCAGCCGGATAAAGTGAGTAATCCGATACTGGCAAGTAGAGTGATTATCGCTAATACAATGCCGAGGCAAATGAGGAACCAATGGCGGCGATACAACGCCAGAAAGGGGAGAAGTACTCGCATGATTAAAGCTCCTCACTGCGGTGGGACAGCAGATTGGCAAATGAACCGTCAGCCAGACTTAAGCTGGAGTAATCACCTTGTTGAATTAAAAGGCCATTATCCATCACCCAGATTTGATCATATCCTAACGTATCTTCCAACTGATGAGTAACTAGCAGAGTCGTCTGCTTACGAGCCGCTTCTTCAAGGGCTTTCATAACCAATTGCTCACTATGCGCATCCAAACTGGCCGTAGGTTCGTCTAATAACAAGAGCCGGCATGGGTTCAGCAATGCTCTGGCAACAGCGACGCGCTGGGCTTGCCCAACAGAAAGGCGCGCAGAGTGGTCACCCACCTCCGTATCTAATCCTTGTGGCAAATCCTCGAGGAATTCATTGATATAAGCGCGCTCAATCGCCAGTTGTAGTTGGTCATTGTTAGCATCAGGTTGGCCCAGCAGAATATTGGCGACCAGCGTCTGCTCCGGCAGGTGTGGATTCTGTCCGACCCAACTTAGCTGGTGACGCCAAGTTTGCGGATCCAGTTCACGCAGTTCTATGTTGTTGACTTTTAATGAGCCGCGATAAGGTAAAAAACCCAATAGTAAATTAAGCAAAGAGCTTTTGCCCGCACCACTCAGGCCAACGATAGCCACTCGTTTTCCCGCTGAGAGGGAGAATGTCAGTGGCCCGGCCAAACGAATACCTGTAGGAGATAATATTTCCAGTTCATTAGCTTCAAGAGCGATGGAATCGGAGCCTTCAAGAACTTTATCACCCCGGCCCATAGTTTCACCGTCAGTGCTCAAAAAGGTCACCAGTGATTCAGCTGCACCAACAGCTTGTGCTTTGGCGTGATAAAACGTACCTAAATCACGTAATGGCTGGAAGAATTCAGGTGCCAAAATCAAAACCAGAAAACCTGCAAACAGTGTTACACCAAGGCCGTAGCTGCCAAAATTCAATTCCCCCAAATAGGAAAAACCGAAGTAAACAGCAACGACTGCGATGGAAATGGCGGCGAAAAACTCCAACACGGCAGAGGAGAGGAAGGCCATTCGCAACACTTCCATGGTGCGGCGGCGGAAATCTTCTGAGGATTCGCGAATTTGGTCTGTTTCTGCTGTGGCACGGTTAAATAACCGTAAGGTGTCTAAGCCGCGTAAACGGTCGAGGAAGTTACCACTCAGACGCGCCAGCGCCACAAAATTACGCCGGTTGGCATCGGCCGCTCCCATGCCCACCAACGCCATAAACAAAGGGATAAGCGGCGCGGTGACAAATAGAATTAAACCTGCTGCCCAGTTGATAGGGAAGACAGCAATGAGAATCAGTACCGGAATAAGAACAGCCAGATACATCTGTGGAAGATAGCGAGAATAGTAATCTTGCATATCTTCAATTTGTTCCAAAATAATCGTCGCCCAACTTCCGGCAGGTTTGCCTTTTACCCAGGCCGGGCCGAGTTGTTCTAATCGGTCTAATACCATTTTGCGGATTTGCTGACGCACTTTCATGCCGCAAATAAACCCCACACGTTCCCGTAACCAACTGATCACGGCACGCACGGCAAAGGTTCCTGCCAACAAACCAAAATCGGTGATTAACTCTGCCCGTGGGACTTTGTCGATAATCAAAGATTGCAGCAAGGTGGCTAGTAGCCATGCTTGAGCAATAATCAATAATCCGCTGAGGAGGCCAAGTAACATAGACAGGCGGAGCCAACGTTGCGCGGGGGCGCTTTGTTTTTTCAGCCAACGAATTAACTCATACTGTCGTGTTTTATTCATCGGGCAATTTATCTGCGCAAAGTACGGGGAAATTTCAAAAATGTTTGTCACCATTCAAGATGGCAAACCAGCGAGGGGCAATATTACCTCGTCATGACATGAGGTGAAACCATAATGCTTGTGATAGTTGCCGCATTAGTCGATATCTATAATTTGCTGTTTTTCATTGACATGTGGATAGGCAAAATAAAGAACCAACAGAAATGAAAAACGGGCAGCTCACATATGTGTCAGTTGCCCGTTTGTATTAGGTGAATCGGCTGTGTCAGAGATTATTTATCGTTAACTAACCCATCCAGATAACGTTCCGCATCCAACGCAGCCATACAGCCAGTACCTGCAGAGGTGATGGCCTGGCGATAGATGTGGTCCATAACATCACCCGCAGCAAACACACCCGGAATTGAGGTTTGTGTTGCATTGCCCTGAATACCTGACTGCACTTTAATGTAACCATTTTCCAGTGCTAATTGATCACCAAAGATGGCGGTGTTAGGGCTATGACCGATTGCAATAAATACACCCGCGACTGCTAACTCTTCGGTTTCATTGTTTTTGGTCGATTTCAGCCGCACACCTGTTACACCCATATCGTCACCCAGCACTTCATCTAGCGTCCGGTCAGTGTGTAGCACGATATTGCCGTTTTTCACTTTTTCCATCAGGCGGTCGATTAGGATTTTTTCTGAACGGAAGCTATCACGACGGTGAATCAAATGAACTTCAGCAGCGATATTAGCGAGATATAGCGCTTCTTCAACGGCGGTATTACCACCGCCGACGACGGCAACTTTTTGGTTACGGTAGAAGAAACCATCACATGTTGCACAGGCAGAGACCCCTTTACCCTTGAGTGCCTCTTCCGATTCCATGCCAAGGTAACGTGCAGAGGCACCTGTCGCGATGATCAATGCATCACAGGTGTACTCGGCACTGTCACCAAACAGGCGGAATGGGCGGTTTTGCAAATCGACTTTATGGATATGGTCGAACAGGATTTCTGTCTGGAATTTTTCTGCATGGGCATGCATCCGTTCCATCAGCGCCGGGCCGGTAAGGCCTTCCGGGTCACCCGGCCAGTTTTCGACATCGGTGGTGGTGGTCAATTGACCGCCTTTTTCCATTCCAGTAATCAATACAGGGTTCAGGTTGGCGCGAGCCGCATAAACTGCCGCGGTATAACCTGCAGGGCCAGAACCCAAAATAATCAATTTGCTATGTTTAGCCGTGCTCATGAATACCTCTTTCCCACAATGGCGGACAATGTTAACGATTGTAGGGAAGTTCGGGCATTAAAAAAAGCAGACAAAAATGTTGTTAGCGATTTGTTTGATAGGCAATGCCTATTTAATGAACTAAATGTATTAAGAATCGACAGTTAGCTGTTAAACAAAATTGAGTCATGGGCAAATTAGACCAAAATTCATTTTTACGTTATGGATAAAATAGTCTCAAAAGCCTTTGACCCCACAAACGATGTGGCCTGCAAGCCGGTTGCTCGAAAAATACCCGCAATATGCTCGTCTCTTTTAACCCCATTTCATCGCTAAAAAACGGTGAAAAAATAGGTCAGAGAAGGGGGCTAAGATTTTAATTCTGGCACGTTCTACTGATTTAACTTCTTTTACTTTGACAATCGGCTGTGCATTTGCGAAAACATCATAGGAAGAAGAAATTATCTGCGCGCCATAATTTCAGATTTGGTATCAGTGATACCAAGCGAAAACCCTGGAATGTTTTCGATTAATGCTGGATGGCATGTGGAGTATGTTCGCGAACAACCGTAGGGGGGATGTTTCTGCGGTTGCTCGTGATGCGCTATCTCTTCCTCAACGCTAATAATCATCGAGTACCTCGCATGCGGTTGGACAGACAGGGTGTGAGATAACAACGTGTTGATATATTTGCATAAAACAGGCTGCGGGTCGTTGTTTGCAACAAGTTCTCAATCTATTGCGGATTGGAGCCTGTCGCAGACTCAAGGAAATTAAGAGAGACTATAAGATGATAGATAATAAAAAACGCCCGGGGAAAGAGCTTGATCGTATAGATCGTAACATCCTGAATGAATTACAAAAGGATGGGCGCATCTCCAACGTTGAGCTTTCAAAACGAGTAGGGTTGTCACCAACACCATGTCTGGAACGGGTTCGCCGCTTAGAACGTCAGGGCTTCATTCATGGCTATACCGCACTGCTTAATCCACAATATTTGGATGCATCATTGTTGGTTATTGTTGAGATTACTCTGAATCGTGGCGCTCCGGATGTCTTTGAGCAATTTAATGCTGCCGTAAAAAATCTTGAGGAAATTCAAGAGTGTCACTTGGTTTCCGGTGATTTCGACTATTTGTTGAAAACGCGTGTACCTGACATGTCAGCTTACCGCACATTACTCGGCGAGACCTTGCTTCGCCTGCCGGGCGTGAATGACACCCGTACCTATGTGGTCATGGAAGAAGTGAAGCAGAGTAACCGCCTTGTTATTAAAACGCGGTAAACAGGCAGGTGCAAAACCTGAGTAATTTGGTTACACTCCTGTTTATTCATACAGTTTCAACGCCGGGAGGGTTCTCGGCGTTGCTACTCATACCAGTTAACAGGAACCTGGAGAGCCTTTCTTGAGCCAGGAATATACAGAAGATAAAGAAGTTACTTTGAAAAAACTCAGCAGTGGGCGTCGTTTGCTTGAGGCTGTTTTGATTGTAGTAACGATTTTGGCAGCCTTCCTAATGGCCGCGCTGCTCAGTTTCAATCCTTCAGACCCGAGTTGGTCACAAACCTCATGGCACGAGCCTATCCATAACCTTGGAGGGAGTGTGGGGGCCTGGATGGCCGATACACTGTTCTTCACTTTTGGTGTGTTGGCTTATGCAATTCCCGCCATTATGGTGATGTTGTGCTGGGCCGCATTCCGCCAGCGTGATACCCGTGAACATATCGATTACTTTGCTCTCTCGCTGCGCCTGATTGGCACATTAGCGCTAATTTTAACGTCATGCGGGCTGGCTGCCTTAAATATTGACGATCTGTATTACTTCGCCTCAGGTGGGGTAATCGGTAGTCTATTCAGTAATGCCATGTTGCCGTGGTTCAATGGCGTTGGTGCTACCCTGACGTTGCTTTGTATCTGGGCTGTCGGTTTGACACTTTTTACCGGCTGGTCATGGTTGGTTATTGCGGAGAAAATTGGTGGGGTCGTCTTAGGGTCATTGACATTTATGACTAATCGCTCTCGTCGTGAAGAACGTTATGAAGATGACGATGACCAAATTGATGACGCGAACACCGTTGAGCAAGATAAGGGTGTCGGTGCAGATACTAAAGCACTAGCGGGTGCAGTTGCGGCTACCGCGTTGGTGGCGAATTCAGCCTATGCAGATGACGACGATGTTTTGTTCTCGGCGCCATCCGTAACAGGTACACCTGCCAGTCCAACATGGGAGGGCGCAATTCCGCCAAGTCAAATTGTGGCTGAAAGCGATGACCCATTACATCATTATGATCCATTATTGAGTACATTACGGGCGACAGATCAGGGTGGACAGTCGGCATTAGCTTCTACTGAGGGGCCTTCTGAACCCATTATCAATCACCCTACAGCGCCGATAACTGATAATGTCACTGCCGCGCCGCCACTCTATTCTTTTGAGATTCCACCGGAAGCGACATCTCCTGCGCCAACACGGATTGCGCCACCGGTTGAACGGCCTGAGCCCCAACTAGGTTCATGGGATAAACCCGCAACCCCAACTAGCCATTCACCCTTTGATTTTTCTGCGGCACAACGCCATAGCGATCAGGTGGAAAATACACCATATATGAATCCAGGATTAGGCATAGATACAGATAGCCTGGCCGCTATGGGGTCAGTCAGTCGGCCTGGGTCTGCAACTGGGATCATCGCAGCAAGTGCAGCCGCAGCTACGTTTATGCCAGCATTTACGGCTATCAGTGATAGCAGTTCGCAGGTTAAACAAGGTATAGGACCGGAGTTACCTCGGCCTAACCCGGTCCGCATCCCTACACGGCGTGAGTTGGCATCCTACGGTATTAAACTCCCATCTCAACGTATGGCGGAGCAGGAATTGCGTGAGCAAGAGGTGCAAACGCCTCAAGCGCCCGAGATGCCGTTCACCGCAGGTGCCACATCTGAAGATGATGATGCATTAGAACAAGCAATCTTGCGTAAGGCTTTTGCTGATCAGCAATCCGAGCGTTATGGGCAACCAGCCGATGCGGGAGTGAATGCGTTCTCAGCAGTTGAGCCGGAAGATGAACAAGCTTTGCAAGAGGCAGCATTGCGCCAAGCTTTTGCCGCACAGCAACAACATCGTTATGGCGCAACGCAGGGTGAAAATAGTGACAATAGCCAATATGGGCATGTTGTTGAAGAAATACAGCCTGTAGATACTCGCAGTGCTTTCACGTTCTCGCCTGTTGCCGATCTGGTTGATGAAAGCCCGCGTGAGCCTCTGTTCACACTGTCTCCGTATGTTGATGAAGCCGCACCGCCTGCACTGGTGCAAAGCCCTTCAGTACCCGATAATACTGAACAGGGCTCGGCCTATCAGCCATCAGCGGTAAATCAAACTCATCAAGCCTACTCGGGTCAATCGACACCTGTGCAACCTACGGCTCCTGCACAACCAGTGTCACCGGTGCAGCCAACCCCGGCGATGGACAGTTTGATTCACCCATTCTTGATGCGTAATGACCAGCCTTTGGTCAAACCGACGACCCCATTACCTACGCTGGATCTCCTTTCTTCGCCACCAGCGGAAGAAGAACCTGTCGATATGTTTGCTTTGGAGCAAACCGCTCGTTTGGTTGAAGCGCGGCTAGGGGATTATCGGGTTAAAGCGGAAGTGGTCGGTATTTCGCCAGGGCCAGTGATTACCCGCTTTGAGCTTGATTTAGCGCCGGGCGTCAAAGCTTCACGTATCTCCAATCTTTCTCGTGACTTAGCCCGCTCACTATCAGCCATTGCTGTGCGTGTGGTTGAGGTTATTCCTGGCAAACCTTATGTCGGGTTGGAGTTACCCAACAAACATCGCCAGACTGTATATTTACGCGAAGTGCTTGATTGCGCCAAATTCCGTGATAATCCATCACCGCTAGCTATCGTATTGGGTAAAGATATTGCCGGGCAACCGGTAGTGGCTGATCTTGCAAAAATGCCTCACTTGCTGGTGGCGGGTACCACCGGTTCCGGTAAATCGGTGGGTGTTAACGCCATGATCCTCAGCATCTTGTATAAAGCCACGCCAGATGATGTGCGCTTTATCATGATTGACCCGAAAATGCTGGAGCTGTCGGTGTATGAGGGTATCCCCCATCTGTTAACCGAAGTGGTGACGGATATGAAGGATGCGGCGAATGCACTGCGTTGGTGTGTCGGCGAAATGGAGCGGCGTTATAAGCTGATGTCTGCATTGGGTGTGCGTAATCTCGCGGGATATAACGAGCGAGTGGCTCAAGCTGAAGCTATGGGGCGGCCAATTCCAGATCCATTCTGGAAACCCTCCGATAGCATGGATATCTCACCGCCAATGTTGGTGAAATTGCCTTATATCGTCGTCATGGTGGATGAGTTTGCTGACCTGATGATGACGGTGGGCAAGAAAGTTGAAGAGCTGATTGCGCGTTTGGCACAAAAAGCCCGAGCTGCCGGTATTCATTTGGTTCTGGCAACTCAGCGACCATCTGTGGATGTGATTACTGGCTTGATTAAAGCCAATATCCCAACCCGTATCGCATTTACGGTTTCCAGCAAGATTGACTCACGAACTATCCTTGATCAGGGGGGCGCGGAATCACTACTGGGTATGGGGGACATGCTGTATATGGCACCTAACTCCTCAATTCCGGTACGTGTTCACGGTGCTTTTGTCCGAGATCAGGAAGTGCATGCAGTTGTTAATGATTGGAAAGCGCGTGGTCGGCCTCAGTATATTGAGAGCATTCTCAGTGGTAGTGATGAGGGTGAGGGGGGCAGCCTTGGCCTGGATAGCGACGAAGAGTTGGACCCACTGTTTGATCAAGCGGTGAATTTTGTTCTGGAGAAACGCCGTGCGTCTATCTCCGGTGTGCAGCGCCAATTCCGTATCGGGTATAACCGCGCTGCACGTATCATTGAACAAATGGAAGCTCAGCAGATTGTCAGTACACCGGGTCATAATGGTAATCGTGAAGTTTTGGCTCCGCCGCCGCATGAGTAGTCATCTTTTGCTTTGAGGCAGTTAACATAAACAGGGCCGCTTTGCGGCCCTTGAGGTTAATGACAAAGTGCCCGTAGCGGTGAAAACAGGCAGATCGTAAAGACGCCGTAAAATCGTCCCTGATGGCTCGAGTCGCGCCATCCCTGGAGCGGACACTTTACTCTTCTACCTGTCCTCACCTTGTAAGGTCGAGTCGTTGGGGTTTATGCAAAGAAGCATAAACCTCATATTTATCAGAGAATTTTATAAGGTATTTGGAATAATGAAAAAACTGCTTGTTGCTTGCTGTCTGTTATCGGGTTTAATTTCAGCTCACGCGCTGGCAGATGCCAGTACCGATTTACAAGGTCGCCTGAGCAAGGTGAACAGTTTCCATGCAAACTTCTCGCAAAAAGTGAGTAGCTCAGAGGGTGCTACGGTACAAGAAGGTGAGGGCGAGTTATGGGTGAAACGGCCTAATTTATTCAATTGGCATATGACCTCCCCTGACGAAAGTGTTCTGATTTCTGATGGTGAAACATTGTGGTTCTATAACCCATTTGTTGAGCAAGCAACGGCGACCTGGCTGAAAAATGCCACAGGTAACACGCCATTTATGCTTATCACCCGCAATAATCCGGATGATTGGAAACAATATAATGTGAAGCAGAAAGGCGATGATTTTGAACTGACGCCGAAGAGCGCCAGTGGCAATTTGAAGCAATTTGCTATCACAGTGACGCCAACGGGCACCATCAAAAGCTTTACTGCGGTTGAGCAAGATGGGCAGCGCAGCGCTTATACGCTGAAAGGTCAGCAAAATAGCTCTGCGGATGCCAGTAAATTTAAATTTACCCTACCAAAAGGCGTGACGCTGGACGACCAGCGGCAGTGAGGTCAGTGTGAGTAATATGTCCCTCGACTTTTCCCAGAATGAGTTTCAGCCATTGGCCGCGCGTATGCGGCCTTTGACGTTGGATCAATACATTGGTCAGCAGCATTTGCTGGCTCCGGGTAAACCGTTACCGCGGGCAATCGTTGCCGGGCAATTACACTCAATGATCCTCTGGGGGCCACCGGGAACCGGCAAAACCACGTTGGCAGAAATTATTGGCCGTTATGGTCAGGCTGATGTTGAGCGTATTTCTGCGGTGACCTCTGGCATTAAAGAAATTCGTGAAGCGATTGAACGTGCCCGCCAAAACCGCGACGCGGGGCGGCGAACAATTTTATTTGTTGATGAAGTTCATCGCTTCAATAAAAGCCAGCAAGATGCATTCCTGCCCC
>NZ_JBLWEX010000146.1:0-11865 GCF_048323875.1 Yersinia sp. LJYL362 | reverse complement strand
CGGGTTGGAACAGGTGAAAGTTAGTGTTCACTTCTCACTGGATACCGCCATTGAAGGTGCCAGTTTCGTTCTGACACAATTCCGTGTCGGCCAACTCCCGGCACGGGCAGCGGATGAGCGTTTGGGTTTGAAATATAACTTACTCGGGCAGGAGACCACCGGTGTCGGCGGTTTTGCCAAAGCGCTCCGTACCATTCCGGTTATGCTAGATATTGCTGCGAAAGTTGAAAAGCTGGCACCGGATGCCTGGATAATCAACTTTACCAACCCAGCAGGTATCGTCACCGAAGCAGTAACCCGCTATAGCAAAGCGAAGATTATTGGCCTGTGTAATGTGCCGATCAGTATGCACCATATGATTGCGAAGTTACTGGATGCGCCTTATGAAGATATTCAGCTGCGTTTCGCCGGGCTAAATCATATGGTATGGGTGCATGAAGTGCTCCAACAGGGTAAAAACGTCACCGCAGATGTGCTAAACATGTTGTGTGACGGTGCCTCACTGACCATGAACAACATCAAAGAAGCGCCATGGCCACCGGAGTTCCTAAGAGCAATGGGCGCAATTCCTTGCCCGTATCATCGCTATTTCTACCAGACACAAGATATGCTGGCAGAAGAAATGGCCGCGGCGACTGATCGTGGCACTCGCGCAGAGCAGGTGATGCAGGTGGAAAAAGAGTTGTTTGATCTGTACGCTGACCCACATCTGGATAGCAAACCGGAGCAACTCAGTTTCCGCGGCGGATCATTTTATTCTGAAGTAGCACTGGAACTTATTCGTGCAATTCATAATAATTTAGGTACGCAACTAGTTGTGAATACGACAAACCGTGGCGCGATTCAGGGTTTGTCTGATGGTTCCGTGGTAGAAACCAACTGTATTGTTGATGCGCAAGGTGCACACCCACTGACTTTTGGTCCTTTGCCGGTTTCCATGCACGGGCTAACTCAGCAAGTCAAAGCCTATGAGCGTCTGACGATTGAAGCTGCAGTACACGGCGATCGCCGTAGTGCCTTGTTGGCATTAGTGACCAACCCACTGATTGGCAACGCCAGCATTGCTCAGCCACTATTGAAAGAAGTTCTAGAGGTAAATAAACCTTACTTGCCGCAGTTCGCAGATTTGTAACATTCATTCATTTTATACTCTACGTAATTGGAGTTGCAGCTCCCCCCTGCAACTTCAAGTATGAAGGGGATTGGAGTCAGCAATGGTCACACTGGAAGACGTCGCGGTATTAGCCGGGGTTTCCCGCGCTACGGTATCCCGCGTGGTCAATGGTGATACCAATGTTAAAGCGCAAACGCGTGAAAAAGTTGAACAAGCGGTCGCAGTATTGGGCTACACCCCCAACCCTGCCGCACGGGCACTGGCCTCCAGCCAAAGTAATACGCTGGGGTTAGTGACCACATCCTATCGTGGTGGCTTTTTTGGTGCGTTGATGGATTTCGTCCAAACCGAAGCCGAATCTCAGGGTAAACAGCTGTTAGTCACTCAGGGCCGGGATAACGCAGATAAGGAATGGCAAGCCATTCAGCGCCTGTATAACTTACGTTGCGATGGATTAATCCTACACGTCCGTTTTCTCAGTGATGAAAAGCTACATCAGTTGGCAGCAGCAGGCCGTTCATTTGTCTTATTGGATAGACTGGTTCCCGGTTTGGAAGCCCGTTGTGTCACGTTTGATCATCGCCGTGCTAGCCAAATGGCGACGCAGGTACTCATTGATGCTGGTCATCGCCATATTGCTTGTATCAGTGGTTCCGCACAGCGCCATTCCAGTGAATTGCGCCGCCAGGGCTTTATCGATGCGATGCAATTAGCCGGTTTAGTGCCGGAGGCTTGTGTCGAAGGGGTTTATGACCTGGAAAGTGGTTATCAGCGTGCAGATGAGATCCTCAATCGGCCACAGCACCCCACCGCCATATATTGTTGTAACGAAGAAATGGCTATTGGTGCCCTGCTCGCTATCAATAAGCATCACTTGCAAGTCCCCCAGGATATTTCATTGCTTTGCTATGACAGTGGCGAACGTGCCCCGTTTGTCAGCCCGGCATTAACCAGCTTGCACTTCCCCATTGTAGAAATGGCGCGATATGCCACTCAACTGCTGATTAACCCATTGATCCCTAATGCCAGTTTCCCACCGGCGATTATTATGCGCGAATCAGTTATGCCGCCTAAATAAAGGCATCCAGGTGACGTGGTTAATCTAAATAGTTTTTAATCAAGCTCGCTAAGGGTCGAAACAAGGGTGGCAAGCAAATGCTCGCCACACATAATATTTCACTCGATAATGCCGATTAGAACGTCACATTCAGTTTCGCCCAAAAAGTACGGCCCGGTTCGTTCAGCGGGGTATTGGTGGAATAGCCAAATCCGCTGTTACCCGCCAGATTGAGGTGCTCACTGTAGGCTTTGTTCAGCAGATTATCGACGCCACTACTGACCTTCACTTGCGGAGTGACCTTATAGGCCACATTGGCAGACAAAATGCCGAACCCTACACTGTCGGCGAAATCTTTGCCGACCACATTTCCCTCATTAATTGCGACCCGATGTTGGCTGTCGACCAATCGCCACAGTGCGGTGCTGCTCCAATTACCCTTTTCATAGGTTAGCCCCAACCGTGTTTCCAGCGGGGGGATCTGCGGTAGAGGACGATTATTACTGGTATTTTCTCCCCAGGCATACGCTACGCTGGCGTCTGCTTTCCAATTGTCACTGAAAGCATACCCCACACCCATCTCCGCGCCCATAATGGTTGCATTGATATTTTCCGCCTGACTGATACGCAGGTTTTTCGGGTCATACTTGAACAGAATAAAATCGTTAACCCGGCCCAAATAAGCCGATATCCAGCTGTTTAGCTGCTCACCACGATATTGAGCGCCGATATCAATCTGAGTCGTCTTCTCACTGGCGATTCCCTCAAAAGCACTACCGAATCCGGTTGGGCCAAGCTTTGGTGAAAACAACTCCCAATAATCAGGAAAGCGCTCAGTATGACCTAATCCGGCATACCACATGACGGGTAGGTCAGCCAGATTATGTTCAAAACGCATAAAACCGGCAGGTAGCGTTGCAGAACGTGTCAGCTCATCCGCACGGGTATAATTTGTGACTTGGTGATGGTCAATACGAGCACCGGTAATCAGTTTATCTTGCTCGCTGGCAGTCCAGGTCAGCTCACCAAACAGCCCATAATTATCGAAGCGGGCATTTTTACTCCAATTGCCTTGTTTATTTTTACGATGGGTATTGGTTTGCAGGTCAGTACCCGCCTCCAGCTTGATGTCTTCCCACAACCAAGTCCCCATAACTCTGCCCCCCATTGTGCGACGATCCAGATTACTGGTCATTGCCATCATCGGCGGGGTGCGCAACGTGTGGTTATCCATAATATGATTGACGTAGTTGTAATAAACTTTAGCTTCGACTTTATCCAACACGTCACCAATATTGGTTTTTTCAAAGCGACCGCCCAGGCTTTCCCGCAAGAATTGAGAACCGTCCATGCCCCGTGCGGCATATTTTGCTTTACCATCCCCCTGACCCGCCGTTAGCTCAAACAAAGTATCCGCATCCGGTGTCCAGCCCAATGCCATATCGGCATTCCATTTATCCCATTCCGATGGCACCCGTGTACCATCACCATCCTTATAATCGCCGGCTTGAGACTGATTCCCCATCAGGCGCAAATAGCCTTGCTCGTTACCCAGACTGGTATCGATATTTTTATCCCAGCGGCCATTAGAACCCACCAGTAAACTGGCATTCCCTTTGATGCCCCCCTCGGCAAAATGGGGTTGTTCACGCTCAAACAGAATGGTGCCAGCAGATGCGCCCGCCCCCCACAGTACCGATTGCGGGCCTTTGACCACCGTTAATAAATCAAAACTCTCTGGTGAAATATACGACGTGGGTGCATCCATTCTTGATGGGCATGTTCCCAGCGTTTCAGCCCCATCAGTCAAAATCTTGATGCGCGAACCAAACATGCCACGGAAAACCACATCACCATTGGTGCCACCATTGCGGATTTGCGAAAAGCCGGGAATGGTCTTCAGATAGTCAGCACCATCACTCGCCGGTACTGGCTGGCGTGGCGCTTTAGGTGAAGTGACTACGGTCAGTGGCGAAAACGTTGGTGCCGTCACGGTAATGACGTCCGCGTCATTGGTTTTCTCACTGGTATCATTCACCATTGCATTATTCGTCACATGCTCATGTTCCACTGCTAAAGCATTTAAGGCCAATACCGAGAGGGTCGAGGTTACGGCGCATGCCAATAATGTTTTTTTAAAGGTTTTATTCTTACCAAACATAACTATTCCTTGGGCAATACTAATCACTCCAGCAGGGATTTATCCACACCGGAAAAATGGTTTTATCTTTTATCGTATTATCAGGAATTAATGCGTGGAGGGGCGCGAGGTAGGCTTTCGGAATAGGTTTCATCAATGATTTTTGAATCGATAAATAGCGCTGGCGATATCTCCGCCAGCAGTATTACAGAGCGAACATCGGCTTTAAACGTGGTATTGAGCAGCGGTAAATGGGTTAGTAATACACAATATCCACAGGCTGCATGCCCCACCATTACATCATGATGAGTGGTGCCATGCTGGGTGGTATTCGCGGAATGGGTGTCATGATGCGCTATCTCCGTGGCACAATCGGTCGCCATTATAGAAATAACATTTTGGCTATACGATAGCGCCAGTGAGCTTGACACCACTGGTGCGATAAAGAGCATCAGCATCGCGGCGATGCCAAGCCAGGCGGAATAGCACCGACTGCGATAAAGAATTTGGCCTAATGGCATCCGTGCACCAATAGCATTGCAGCGATAGTCTCACTGTTCATCACGATAGTTCCTTTATCTCGATATACCCTTCTGACTTGAAGTGACAAGGGTGTTAGCTACGTTCATTCATCCGAAGCACTGACATGTATATGCTCATCGGGATTCATTCATTTGCCGCCTATCCGGCCACTCCATGTTATTGGGGTATAACAAAAAATACGATTGGTTACTCTCTGTTTTATTGACCGTTTTTATTCGCTTTGGCCGGTCGAGGTAATGGCGGGGATCATATCTGAATCAGTATTAACGCGGCGTCAAATTTCATTAAATTAAGAGTCTTTCTCATTTATTCCGAGCCGCAATTTGTGACATCTCACTATTATTCGCGATCACATTTCATCCATTACATTAAAAATTGGATGTAAATCACAAAAACTCACTATGCCTGTGCTAGGATTCGCAGCCTAAATGCGGAAACTGGTTTGAACCATTTTTATGCATATTCTTACTATGACTATCTCAACATTATGCTGACACAGGCCCCATCTATGAATAACAGCAATCGCCTTCGACTAACTTGGATCAGTTACTTTTCATACGCGCTGACCGGTGCGTTAGTTATTGTCACCGGGATGGTGATGGGAAATATCGCAGAGTATTTCAATCTGCCTATTGCCAGTATGAGTAATACATTCACTTTCCTTAACGCTGGTATTTTGATCTCTATCTTCCTGAATGCCTGGTTGATGGAAATCATCCCGTTAAAACGTCAGTTAGTGTTTGGTTTCATTCTGATGTTAATTGCGATTGCCGGATTAATGGTTGGCCATAATCTGATGATCTTCTCCATCAGCATGTTTATTCTCGGCGTCGTCAGCGGGATAACCATGTCGATAGGTACCTTCCTGATTACCCACATGTATGAAGGACGTCAGCGCGGGTCACGCCTGCTGTTCACTGACTCATTCTTCAGCATGGCTGGGATGATTTTCCCGATCGCCGCAGCAATGCTGCTGGCACGCCATATTGAATGGTACTGGGTCTATGCCTGCATCGGCCTGTTGTATGTCGGTATTTTCGTGCTGACACTGTGCTCTGAATTTCCGGTTCTGGGCCACAAAGCGACAGACCAGAGCAAGCCTGTAGTAAAAGAAAAATGGGGCGTTGGCGTACTGTTCCTGGCGATTGCCGCACTGTGTTATATCCTGGGCCAACTCGGTTTCATCCAGTGGGTGCCGGAATATGCCACTAAAACTTTCAACATGGATATCAGCCAGGCAGGCCAATTGGTGAGTAACTTCTGGATTTCCTACATGATTGGGATGTGGGTATTCAGCTTTATCCTGCGCTTCTTTGACCTGCAACGTATCGTCACCGTGTTAGCGGCGCTAGCAACATTGGCGATGTACATGTTTGTCAGCACCGATAATCCAGAACACCTGAGCTACTACATTCTGGCGTTGGGCTTTGTCTCTAGTGCCATTTACACCACGCTGATTACGCTAGGTTCACTGCAAACCAAAGTGTCTTCGCCAAAACTGGTGAACTTCATTCTGACCTGCGGTACTGTCGGCACCATGCTGACCTTCGTGGTCACTGGCCCGATTGTGGCTAACAGTGGTGTTCATGCCGCGCTGGCAACCGCCAACGGCTTGTATCTGACTGTGTTTGTGATGTGTCTGATTCTGGGCTTCTTCACCAAGCACCGCAGCCACGGCCACGTGACTCATTGATTTAGCTGTATTATTGCCCTGCCACCATATCGGTGCAGGGCAATGCCGTTTATTTAAAATCTACCCGCTCTTCCTGCCCCAAATATATCCGGCTTTCCGCGGGTTGCGTCTTCGCTATCACCACGCCGTGGCGAATGGAATACTGCACTGGCACTTGTCGGCGCACCGCATCAAATCCATTATCGGCGGGTAGAATAATCAAGTTGGCGCTGTTACCCGGCTGCACACCATAATCTGATATATTCAGGGTTCTGGCACTGTGGGTAGTTATCAAATTCAACCCATCATTGATTTGGTCGTATCCCATCAACTGGCAGATATGTAACCCCATATGCAATACCTGCAACATATTGGCGGTGCCCAGCGGATACCACGGGTCGAACACATCATCATGACCGAAACAGACATTAATCTGTGCCGCCAGCATCTCTTTCACCCGCGTAATACCCCGCCGCTTGGGATAAGTATCAAAGCGCCCTTGCAGATGAATATTCACCAGCGGATTGGCAACAAAGTTAATGCCAGACATCTTTAGTAGGCGGAATAACCGCGAGGCATAAGCACCATTATAAGAGTGCATCGCGGTGGTATGGCTGGCGGTCACTCGCGCGCCCATGTTCTCCCGGTGCGCCAATGCGGCCACTGTTTCGACAAATCGCGACTGCTCATCATCAATTTCATCACAATGAACATCCACCAGCCGCTGATATTTTTGCGCTAATGCAAAGGCGATATGTAGCGATTCGACGCCATATTCGCGAGTAAATTCAAAATGAGGAATAGCGCCAACCACATCAGCACCCAGTCGCAGCGCCTCTTCCAAAAGAGCGGCACCATCAGGATAGGAGAGAATCCCCTCTTGCGGGAAGGCCACAATCTGCATATCCACCCAGGGACTGACTTCCTCTTTGACTTCCAACATGGCGCTTAATGCCGTCAGGCTGGGATCAGAAACATCAACATGAGTTCGGACATATTGAATCCCATTGGCTATTTGCCATTTCAATGTTTGCCATGCGCGCTGTTTTACATCCTCGCGAGTCAGCAGCGCTTTACGCTCGGCCCAGCGCTCAATACCCTCAAACAAGGTGCCGGATTGGTTCCAATTCGGCTGCCCGGCGGTTTGAGTGGTATCCAGATGAATATGCGGCTCAACAAATGGCGGCAATGCCAGCCCACCTTGGGCATCCAATACCCCCTCACCGGCGACGGTCTGCTCCGGTTGCGGCACAATCGCGGCGATTTTGCCCTCGGCAATGGCTATCTGCCACCGCCCTGCTTGCCCGGCAAGGCGGACATTATTAATTGTGCTTAATAAATGATTCGTTAAAGATTGGCCCGCCATAGATGACTCCATTATTGCTTTCGTTATTACGCTTTAGCTTACCCGACCCACAGCCACTCGCCGATTTTCTTTTACTAAAACACCGTTTTAATTTAATGACTAAAAAAAGTAAAACTGAAACCATTCAGCTAAACATGAATGAAATCCACAACTTATAAAAAACGTTAAAAATCAGCCATCTACCACCTTAGAGGTATATGGATGGCAAATTGATTTACATCAATAAGTGCGCTGTACGGAAGATTAAGGTGAGGGTAGAAAATTAAAAATTGAGGCAAAAATGAGCAAAGTCAAACTTGCCATCATCGGCAACGGTATGGTCGGCCACCGCTTTATTGAAGACTTATTGGATAAAGCAGATAAAGACCAATTTGAGATAACCGTCTTTTGCGAAGAACCGCGCATCGCTTATGACCGGGTTCATCTTTCTTCTTACTTCTCCCACCACACCGCGGAAGAACTGTCATTAGTTCGCGAAGGTTTTTATGAAAAGCACGGCGTCAAAGTGCTGGTTGGCGAACGCGCCATAACCATTAACCGCAAAGAGAAAGTTATCCACTCCAATAGCGGCCGTACTCTGTATTATGACAAGCTGATTATGGCGACCGGCTCCTATCCGTGGATCCCGCCGATTAAAGGCAGCGAAGGGCAAGACTGCTTTGTTTACCGCACCATTGAAGATTTAAATGCCATTGAAGCTTGTACCCGTCGCAGCAAACGTGGGGCAGTCATTGGTGGCGGATTGTTAGGGTTGGAAGCCGCAGGCGCACTGAAAAGCCTCGGTGTTGAAACTCATGTCATTGAATTTGCGCCAGTATTAATGGCAGAACAGCTTGATCCTATGGGCGGTGACCAACTGCGCCAGAAGATTGAGCGCATGGGCGTGAGAGTTCACACCGGTAAAAATACGCAAGAAATTGTCCATAGCGGGCAAAACAGCCGCAAAACCATGCTGTTTGCCGATGGCACCCAGTTGGAAGTCGATTTTATCGTCTTCTCCACCGGCATCCGCCCACAAGACAAACTGGCTCACCAATGCGGTTTAGCCACAGCGCGCCGTGGTGGTATTGCTATCAATGATTATTGCCAAACCTCTGATCCTGATGTGTACGCCATTGGCGAATGCGCATCATGGCAAGAGCGGACTTTCGGGCTGGTCGCGCCGGGTTACAAAATGGCCCAGGTGACGGCCGACCATTTATTGGGCCGCGATAATGCCTTCCAGGGCGCGGACATGAGCGCCAAACTCAAGCTCCTCGGTGTAGACGTCGGCGGGATTGGTGACGCCCATGGCCGCACCGAAGGAGCCCGCAGCTATGTTTATCTCGATGAAAGTAAAGAAATTTACAAGCGTCTGGTGGTCAGCGCTGACAACAAAAAACTGCTCGGGGCGGTGCTGGTCGGTGATACCAGCGATTACGGTAACCTGCTGCAATTAGCACTGAATAATATTGAGCTACCGGAAAACCCTGACAGCCTGATTTTGCCAGCCCATGCGGGCAGTAAACCAGCGATGGGGGTTGATTCCCTACCGGATACCGCACAAATCTGCTCCTGTTTTGATGTCACCAAAGGCGACATTATTCAGGCCATCGGCCAGGGCTGCCATACCGTGGCGGCGCTGAAGTCGGCCACGAAAGCCGGCACCGGTTGTGGTGGCTGTATTCCACTCGTCACCCAAGTATTGAATGCCGAACTCAGCAAGCAAGGCATTGAAGTTAATCATCATTTATGTGAGCACTTCGCCTATTCACGTCAAGAGCTATATCACTTGATCCGTGTCGAAGGGATTAAAACTTTCGATGCCCTGCTGGAAAAATACGGCAAAGGCTACGGCTGTGAAGTGTGTAAACCGACGGTGGGTTCACTGCTGGCATCCTGCTGGAATGAATATATATTGGAGCCGCAACACACCCCGTTGCAGGACACCAACGACAATTTCCTCGGCAATATCCAAAAAGACGGCACTTACTCGGTTATCCCGCGCTCACCGGGTGGGGAAATCACGCCTGATGGTCTGCTGGCCATTGGCCGCATTGCCAAACAATATAATCTCTACACCAAACTGACCGGCTCACAGCGCGTCGGGATGTTTGGCGCACAAAAAGACGATCTACCGGCTATCTGGGCGCAGTTAATTGAAGCAGGCTTTGAGACCGGACACGCTTATGCCAAAGCATTGCGTATGGCAAAAACCTGTGTCGGGAGCACTTGGTGCCGCTTTGGGGTGGGCGACAGCGTCGGCTTTGGTGTCGCACTGGAACACCGCTACAAGGGCATCCGTACACCACACAAAATGAAATTTGGTGTTTCCGGCTGTACCCGCGAGTGTTCAGAAGCACAGGGTAAAGATGTCGGGATTATCGCCACCGAAAACGGCTGGAACCTGTATGTCTGCGGTAACGGCGGGATGAAACCACGTCATGCGGACTTACTGGCAGCGGATCTGGATGAAGAAACCCTGATGCGCTATCTCGACCGCTTTATGATGTTCTACATCCGCACCGCCGATAAGCTGCAACGCACCTCGGTGTGGCTGGAAAGTCTGGAAGGTGGCATTAACTATCTACGCGCCGTCATTCTCGATGACAAACTGGGCATTAACGACCAGCTAGAAGCGGATATTGCTCGCCTGCGCGATAAAGTCACCTGCGAATGGAAAGTCACCGTCGAAAACCCGGCTGCGCAAGTCCGTTTCGCCCACTTTATCAACAGCCCACTACGTGACCCAAATGTACAAGTAGTGCCTGAACGTGAACAACATCGCCCGGCCCGTCCGGATGAACGCATCCCTGTTCGGGTGCTGGAACTGGAGGATAACTTATGAGTCAGTGGATTCCACTTTGCCCATTAGCCGATATTTTGCCCGGTAGCGGCGTATGTGGCCTGATTGGTGAGCATCAAGTTGCGGTATTCCGACCTTATGCGGACGAACAGGTGTTTGCCATTAGCAACATTGACCCCTTCGCTCAGGCCAGTGTGCTGTCGCGCGGATTAATTGCAGAACATCAAGGTGATTTGTGGGTGGCCAGCCCACTGAAAAAACAACATTTTCGCCTGCATGATGGCTTCTGTCTGGAAGATGAAACGCGCTCGGTTGCCCATTACGACGTGCGGGTCCGCGACGGCATAGTGCAAGTCAAAGCGTGATAGATAACTGGGGGATCCGGTCAATCTGGATCCTTAACAAAAATAACATCAATCACAGGTATGGATATGTATACAGACACCATTAACAAATGCGCAGCTAACGCAGCCCGCATCGTCAAACTGGCGAAAGAAAGCCCGCTGGGCTTTTGGATTGGTTCAGCAATGGCTGGAGCTTATGTCGGGCTTGGCATTATTCTGATTTTCACCCTGGGTAACCTGATTGACCCGGCTTACCGCCCATTAGTCATGGGAGCGACCTTTGGTCTGGCGCTGACTTTGGTGATTATCGCCGGTTCTGAGCTGTTTACCGGCCACACCATGTTCCTAACCTTTGGGGTCAAAGCGGGCACCATCAAATCCAGCCAAATGTGGGCCGTGCTGCCACAAACCTGGCTGGGGAATCTGCTGGGTTCTGTTTTTGTCGCCCTGCTCTATTACTACGGCGGCGGCAATTTGCTGTCAGTTGACACCAGTTTGGTACACACCGCGGCGCTGGCAAAAACTTCTGCGCCCGCTATGACCTTATTCTTTAAGGGTGTACTATGTAACTGGCTGGTTTGTCTGGCGATCTGGATGGCAATTCGGGTAGAAGGTGCAGCTAAATTTATCGCTATTTGGTGGTGCTTGCTGGCCTTTATTGCCTCCGGTTACGAACACTCCGTAGCAAATATGACGTTGTTCGCCTTGTCTTGGTTTGGTCATCACAGCGAGGCTTACACCCTGAGCGGTATCGGTCATAACCTGCTGTGGGTGACACTGGGGAATACCCTGTCAGGCGCGGTATTTATGGGTCTGGGTTATTGGTATGCCACCCCACGGGAGC
>NZ_JBLWEX010000145.1:0-11832 GCF_048323875.1 Yersinia sp. LJYL362 | reverse complement strand
TGACCACCAAGTCTTTTGCTACTTTCATGATATCTCCTACCCTTGGAACAAAAATTGGCACAGATTGTAGCGGAAATCTGCACCGCTGTACTCACCAGCATAAAAAATCGCGAAGGATAACGCTACTCCGGATGGAAAATACCGATCACTTGTTCATGTGGCCGGACGTGTTTCTTAACCTGCTCATCCGTTTGACGTTGATGGTGACCGCACTTAACACACTCCACCACTTCAACCTGATCTTCACGCCACAAAGCCAATGTATCCAATGCCTTACACTGTGGACAAACAGCACCGGCAATGAATCTTTTACGGGTTTTTGTTTTATTAAGATCGTTTGTCATCGTTTTCTCCGGCATTATTCGTATTCATCCCAGCCATCTAACTGCCGACTTTCATGCAGCATTTCTCGTTGGAAAATATCTTCCAGTTCACGGCGGGCTTCTTTAACTCTGGAAATTTGCGCCACATCGCCATGATGCTGCGGCACCAGTTCACGCAACATTCGCATATCAAGCCGCCGAAAATGTTGCTGCGCGCGATAGGCCTGATGGGGGTGCATGCCTAATCCCAGCAATGTTTTCCGCCCCAGTTCCAGTGCACTGGAGAAGGTTTCGCGCGTAAAGTCTTTGACACCATTTTGCAGCAGTTCATGGGCTTCAACACGCCCTCTGGCTCGGGCCAGAATGTGCAGGTTCGGGAAATGCTGCTGGCACAAATGTACGAGCGTCATGGTGTCTTCCGGCTCATTACAGGTAATAACGATAGCTTTGGCCTTTTCTGCCCCGGCCGCGCGTAGCAGTTCCAGCTCAGTAGCATCACCATAGTAAACTTTATAGCCGTATTTGCGCATCACACTGACCGCACTGACATCGCGCTCCAACACGGTAATACGCATTTTGTTCGCCATCAGTAAGCGGCCAATCACCTGACCAAAGCGCCCAAAGCCCACAATAATCACCTGTGGATCATTGTCTTCAACAAAGGGTTTCTCGTCGCTCTCCTCTTGCGCGTTATAACGACGCACCAAAATACGGTCGATACCCTGCATCAATAACGGCGTGGTCATCATTGACAGAGTGACCACCACCAGCAACAACGCCAGTTGTTCGGCATTTAAAACGTGTTGAGAAAATGCCGCAGAGAATAAGACGAAAGCGAATTCACCGCCCTGACTCAGCACACCAGCAAATTGCAGGCGTACCGAACGGCGCAAACCAAATGTTCGCGCCAGGCCATACAGCACCGTACCTTTGATAAAGACCAGCGCCAGAACGCCTAACAGAACATCGAGCAGATGAGTAAACAGAACACCAAGGTTCAAGGCCATCCCGACTGAGATGAAAAATAGCCCGAGCAGCAAGCCCTTAAAGGGTTCGATAGCGATTTCCAGTTCATGCTGGAATTCACTTTCCGCCAATAAGATACCCGCGATAAATGTCCCCAACGCCATAGACAAGCCCAAAGCATCCATAAACAGTGCCGAACCTAACACCACCAGCAAAGCCGCAGCGGTGAAAACCTCGCGCACGCCTGAGGCCACAATGTAGCGAAACAACGGGCGCAGCAAATATCGGCCACCAATCAACATACCGGCAAAAGCCGCAACTTTAATACCAATCTTGACCCAATCATTAGCAGCACCACCGCCACCAGCCAAAATAGGAATCAGTGCCAAAGCCGGGATAACCGCCATATCCTGGAATAGTAAGACCGAGAAACCGAGCTGACCGCCTTCATTGCGGTTCATCCCTTTTTCGCGCATCAGCTGTAATGCCATTGCCGTTGACGACATGGCCAAACCGATACCACCAATCACTGCGGCTTGCCAGGCAAATTGGGTGAAATAGAGCAATGCCCCTAATACTGTAGCGGTTATTACCACCTGACCTGCACCGACACCAAAAATAGAGCGCCGCAACTGCCAAAGCTTGGCTGGGTTCAATTCCAAGCCAATGATAAACATCAGGAAGACAACACCTAGTTCGGAGAAGTGGAGGATTTCGTCGACATCACGAATAAACCCCAATCCCCACGGGCCGATGGCGATACCGGCTATCAGGTAACCCAATACCGCACCGATCCCCAGGCGCTGCGCAATAGGAACCGCCACCACAGCGGCAAATAGAAATAATAAAATCGCGGTCAGTAGCGCCGAGCCTTCCATATTCAGTGCCCTCCTGTAGCTAGCGGTGACTGCAACCACTGCGCATAAGCTTGTGCATGGCTGGCCAGAACTTCCGGCTTTTGTCGCCGCGCCCAGTAAATAATCATCGGACTCATCCAATGCATATGACACATAGCTGCGGTCAATTCAAAAGGCCGCAAAATATCTTCCATTGGATAGCGGTTATACCCCCCCGCCCGATAAGCGCCCTCCGGCTCGCCAGTGGTAATCACTGAACGCCAGTATTTACCGGTCAGTGCATGCCCCCCCACCCCATTGGCAAAGCCACGCGCCAGCACGCGATCCAACCATTCTTTCAGCAAAGCCGGGCAACTGTAGGTATAGAGAGGATGTTGAAAAACGATAATTTGATGTTCACGCAGCAACTGCTGCTCATAGTGAATATCAATAAAAAAATCTGGATAATGTGCATATAGGTCGTGCACAGTGACATGTTCTAATTGCTGCACCGGTTGCAGCAAAACCCGATTAGCCACCGAGTCTTGTGACTCAGGATGGGCATACAACAGCAAAACCTTCGGTGGCTGCGACATCATTCCCCTCCAAAGCGTCGTCAGGGTCCGGTTTTTCCGTTACCATGCTTCGCAAAGACCAAAAAAGACTAAGATTTGTACCCACAGTCATTGGTGTTGTCAGTTGGCAACCTCAAGAACTCTGGGAGATAAATACCCTAAATAATTCGAGTGGCAGGAAGGCGGCAAGCGAGAAAATCCCGATGAGCTTACTGTGTTGTAAGTGATTCGGGTTATTGAGCGTAGCCAACGCACATGCGACTTGAAGTATGACGGGATAATTTAACATACTCTAAACATACGGCACTCTATGATTGTTTTTTCCTCGCTACAAATTCGACGTGGTACTCGCGTCTTGCTGGATAATGCAACAGCAACGATTAACCCTGGGCAAAAGGTCGGGCTGGTCGGTAAAAACGGCTGTGGTAAATCTACTCTGCTGGCGTTGCTCAAAGGCGAACTGAGCGCCGATGGCGGTAATGCTACTTTTCCCAGTAACTGGGCACTGGCGTGGGTCAACCAAGAAACCCCTGCACTGGATGTGCCGGCGATAGAGTATGTTATCGACGGTGACCGCGAATATCGCCAATTGGAGGCCGAACTTCAGGCCGCCAATGAAAAAAATGATGGTCATGCCATTGCAACCGTGCACGGCAAGCTCGATGCCATCCACGCCTGGACCATTCAATCCCGTGCTGCCAGTTTGCTACACGGATTGGGGTTTTCTCAAGAAAGTTTACAGCAGCCTGTGCGCTCATTTTCAGGTGGTTGGCGAATGCGCCTTAACCTGGCACAAGCACTGATTTGTCGCTCCGATCTATTGTTACTGGATGAACCGACCAACCATTTGGATTTGGACGCCGTGATCTGGCTGGAAAAATGGTTGAAAAACTACTCCGGCACACTGGTGTTGATTTCCCATGACCGCGATTTCCTTGATCCTATTATCGATAAAATTCTGCATATTGAACAGCAGACGCTGAATGAATACACAGGTAACTATTCATCCTTTGAACGTCAGCGCGCCACCAAACTGTCACAGCAACAATCGATGTATCAGCATCAACAAGAGAAAGTTGCGCATCTGCAAAGTTACATTGACCGCTTCCGTGCCCAAGCGACCAAAGCCAAGCAGGCCCAAAGTCGCATTAAAATGTTGGAACGGATGGAACTGATTGCTCCGGCACATGTAGATAACCCGTTTCATTTCAGTTTCCGCACACCAGAGAGCTTGCCTGATCCACTGTTACGCATGGACAAAGTCAGTGCTGGTTATGGCGATCGTACGATTTTAGAGTCCATTAAGCTCAATCTGGTGCCTGGCTCACGCATTGGTTTGTTAGGCCGCAACGGAGCGGGTAAATCCACCCTGATCAAGCTGCTAGCCGGAACATTGGAACCACAAAGTGGTGAAATCGGCCTGTCCAAAGGGATTAAATTGGGTTACTTCGCCCAGCATCAGCTTGAATTCTTACGAGCAGATGAATCTCCACTACAACATATGAGCCGACTGGCCCCTAAAGAGCCGGAGCAACAGCTACGTGATTATCTGGGGGGTTACGGTTTTCAGGGCGATCAGGTTACCGACCCGACAGCCCGTTTTTCCGGCGGTGAAAAAGCGCGTCTGGTGTTGGCTCTGATCATCTGGCAGCGCCCTAACCTACTGCTGCTCGATGAACCGACTAACCATCTGGATCTTGATATGCGCCAGGCTCTGACCGAGGCATTGATTGATTTCGAAGGTGCATTGGTGGTGGTTTCCCATGATCGTCATTTACTGCGCTCCACCACTGATGATCTTTATCTGGTGCATGATGGCAAAGTAGAGCAGTTCGACGGTGATCTGGAAGATTATCAACAGTTTCTGGTGGATCTACAGCGCCAGCAAAGCCAACAGGATAATCCAGCCAAAGAGTTGTCCGGCAACAGTGCGCAGCAGCGCAAAGACCAAAAACGCCGTGATGCTGAGTTCCGCAGCCAAACCCAGCCATTGCGTAAGCAAATCATGACGCTGGAAAAACAGATGGATAAGCTCGGCAGCGAGCTGGCAACAATCGAAGAGCGCTTGGCAGATTCAGCCCTCTACGATATTTCCCGCAAGGCTGATTTAACCCAGTGTCTGCAACAGCAAACACAAGTAAAATCCAAGCTGGAAGAGACTGAAATGCAGTGGTTGGATGCACAAGAGCAGTTGGAGAATCTCACCAAGCTGTTTGAAGCGGGGTAACCCGCTTTTCAAAAAAACACCTCATTAAGGATAATAAGGTTATGAGTAATAAGGATATTAGCGTGATAGTGCCGGTATTTAATTGCGGCGCTTATCTCGCACTACTCTTAGATTCACTGTACCAACAGTCTGGTGTGTCATTGGAAATCATCGCCGTTAATGATGGCTCAACCGATAATAGTCTGGCGATTTTAGAAAACGCGGCACACCGTGACCCACGGCTGGTCATTATTAGTCAACCCAATCAAGGGCTTTCTGCTGCTCGTAATGCTGGTATAAGCCGGGCTAGCGCGCGCTGGGTTGCTTTTGTGGACGGTGATGATTGGCTTGCGCCCAATGCATTATTGACTTGGTTGCGGCAGGCTGAGCAACAACAGCTAGATTTACTGGTAGGAAATGGTTTCAGCTTTACCACTGACCCTTATTTCCCTCCGGAGAGCCCTTTGTTACATAAACAATTGTGGGGTCAAACACTTAGCGGCCAACAATGGATTATCCGCAGTGTTGAGCATAATGAATGGCCACATTACGCATGGCTGCAATTAATTCGCCGCGAACTCATTAATACTCACCAGTTGGTATTCATCCCCAAAATGCTCCATGAAGATATTCTGTGGACGACTCATCTGGCTCTTGCCACCCGGCGTATCGGTTTCTGTGAAACGCCATTCTATGGTTATCGTACTAATCCGCAATCAATCACCCACTCTCCATCAACCCAAGCCTTATTAGCTCGCGCCAATAGCTATCTCCATATTATTAAAGCGTTAGTTAGCCTTGCCAGAGCGCAAGAACTACCTTTACGCGCTGCGTTGTTACGCCACGCCAATCAAGAGAGCGGCCATTTTTTAGGGCTAATGCGTAAGAGATTACCCCCGTCACCAGAGCGTACAGCGTTAGCTATTGAGTTTCGGGAGCTCGGTTTACCCTCGGCTCTGTATCGGGGGGCGAGTAATATCCATGAATTTTGGCGGGCATTACGTTGTTCGGTGATTTTGGCACGTTTAGCACAACAAAATCATAACCCATAGAAATAGATGGACAACTTACACTTATTTCCGTGAATACTTAGAAGGTTTTAGTGTCTAATAGGTAATAAATTTTCAGTAGGAATAGGTGTAAATGCAGCGCATTTTGGTTATCCGGATAGATTTCCTTGGTGATATGGTCTGTACCACAGCGTTGTTGCATGCACTCAAGCAACGTTGGCCCGCCGCAGAAATTCATGTATTAGCGAACAAATACAATCAGGCGGTATTGGCTCGTAACCCTGATATTACTGCGGTTCACACCTATGTTTACAGTAAGCAATGTGAAAGGAATCAGCAGCCTGGCAGAATTAAGGCGCTCGTTAACCGTCTGGCACTGATTCGGCGATTACGGCGATTGCACTTTGATCTGCTGATTATTCCTAATGGCGGCATGAACAAAAACAGCATTCAGTTCGCCAAACTACTGGGTGCTACGGATTGTCGCTGGCATACCACTGAAAGTGAGTTCGACGATCGCAATCCTGACCATGTTACCAATCGGCCAATACGCCATGAGGCACTCTCAGGTTTCGCGCTGGTACCTGAATTAGGGCCAGTTGATATCGACGCATTGCAACTGCACATCTATCCAGATCCGCAATTGCAGGCTAAATGGCAGACAGAATTAGGTGAGAAAAAGCGGCCACGGGTTGGCTTGTTCATTTCCAACAAAGCGCCACAACGCCGCTGGAGTTTGGAGAAATGGCAACAATTGGCGCAAAAACTCAGTGATCAGGCTGATATCGTCGTGTTGTATGACCCAACAGACCCACCAAGTGAAGCACAGTTGGCCGCTTTTCAGGGCCGTTGCCTATTCACCCCCGGTGTCGATGAGTTTGTTGCAGCCATAAGTCTGCTAGATATGGTGATTTCAGCCGATAGTTCACCGGTACATGTCAGCTCTGCATTGCAGATACCGGTGGTCGCGCTGTTTGAATCACGGCCAGAAAAGTACTTGCGCTGGTATCCATTAGTGCGCCATGTCTTGTTGCATGCCGGGCCGCAAGTTGAAGACATCACAGTCGATGCCGCCGAAAATGCAGCCCGTTCATTGTTGGGCTAAAAATAAATTGTTGGGCGAAAAATAAGATAGCCCATTAAGGCCGAAATACTGGCTTATCTCCGAGAATCGTCGCTCGGTGCATAATCCGTCGCTGCGGTAGATAATCCGCATTGGCATAGTGTTGGGTGACGCGGTTATCCCAGATAGCCACGTCATCCTGTTGCCAGCGCCAGCGCACTTGAAACTCCGGTTTGGTGGCATGCGCAAACAGAAAACGCAGTAGCGCATCGCTCTCTTTCTCACTGAGATCCACTATTCTCGTAGTGAATCCTTCATTAACAAATAATGCCTGACGCCCACTCACCGGATGAGTACGTACTACCGGATGGAGCAATGGCGGATTCTTCTCTTTTGCCAGCAACCAGCGCTGATGGTCTTCTGGCGTTGCACGATGCTTATGTTCGGGGAAAGAATGGGTGAAATCGTGCTCTGCCCGTAACCCGGCTAAAAGCTGTTTAAAAGCTGATGAAAGAGCTTCATAAGCGGCAATCCCGCTACTCCATAACGTATCACCGCCAGTGGTCGGCAATTGCTTCGCAGCCAGAATCGCACCTAAAGGAGGAGTCTCGATAAAAGTGACGTCAGTGTGCCAATTATCATTATCCGGCGGATTATTATCGTGCGTATCTAAAACAATAATCTCTTCACACTCTTTCGCGTGAGGATAAACCGGATGAATATGTAAATCACCAAAGCGCCCGGCTAAATCGCGTTGCTGTAACGGGGTAATCGGTTGATTGCGGAAAAACAGGACTTGATGCTTGAGCAAGGCATGATAAAGCTGCTCAAACTGGCTATCCCCCAACGGGCGGGCGATATTCACATTCTCAATCAGAGCGCCAATATGCGGTCCCAATGGCGTCACTACCAAACGTTCATTCATTGCTGTGCTCCATACCAAGGTGTTAACCGGCGCTGAATTGCCCGCAAACTTAATTCCATGCCAAAAGCGATAATGGCAATCACACTGATGCCTGCAATCACTACGTCGGTGGCGAGAAATTCTCCAGCCGATTGCACCATAAAGCCCAATCCACGCGTCGCAGCGATCAACTCAGCCGCCACCAATGTTGACCAACCGACACCCAGCCCGATGCGAATGCCGGTTAAAATCTCCGGTAATGCGCTGGGCAAAATAACAAACCACAAAACCTGCCAGCGGCTGGCACCCAATGCGCGTGCCGCTCTCACTCGTACCTGTGCCACACTGCGCACGCCTGCCACAGCGGCCAAAGTGATCGGCGCGAATATGGCCAGATAAATCAGCAATATTTTTGACGTTTCGCCAATACCAAACCAAATCACCATCAGCGGCAGATAGGCCAGCGGTGGCACTGGGCGATAAATCTCAATAAGCGGATCCAGCACGCCACGCACTGTGCTGCTCAGCCCCATAGCAATTCCGGTGGGGACACCGAGAGCTACAGCGGCTAACAGTGCAATTAAAATACGCCCCAAACTGGCGGCCAAATGTTGCCATAACGTGGCATCCATAAAGCCCTGTGGGCTGGCAATCACCAGTAACTGATGCAGAACCTGTTGCGGCGCGGGTAGAAATAACGGGCTGATAAGCCCAAGCGCCGTGACCGCCCACCACAGCGCCACCACACTCACCAAAGTGGCGATACTGAGCCACAATCCTTTCGTCGCCGGTAAACGGCGTACAGGCTTCTTAGCGTTCAAGGGCGCTGGACGCACGGCATCAGGCGCAGATAACGGGGTGGCTTGTGGGCGTAAACTGGCGTCGCGTAATGTACTGTGCAGGCTCATATCAGGGCCTCCCGCTGTTGGAAGACTTTACCCAGCACATATTCGCGGCGGGCGATAAATTCAGGATCAGACTTAATGCTGCGGCAAGCTTCGCCATCGGCATAGCGCTGACCAAAGTTTAGCGATAATCGCTCGACCACCTGCCCCGGCCCCGGCGACAGCAAGAGCAGCTCGCTGGCCAGAAATACCGCTTCTTCAATATCGTGGGTAATCAGTAAAATTTGTTTGCCGGTGTCACGCCAAATAGACAGCAGCAGCTCTTGCATCTGTTCACGAGTAAAAGCATCGAGCGCACCGAACGGTTCATCTAGCAGTAATAAGCGCGGATCCACCGCCAGCGCTCGGGCAATCCCCACTCGCTGGCGCATCCCTCCAGAAAGCTGCCAAATGTAGTGATGTTCAAAACCGGCTAACCCGACCCGATTAAGCATTTTCAGCGCGGTTATCCGTCTCTGTTGCTTGCTCAAACCAGCCAGTTGCAAGCCAAACTCGACATTGCTGACCACATCGCGCCACGGCAGTAAACCCTCATGCTGGAACACCACTCCCCGTTCGGCACTCGGGCCATGAACCGGAATATCATCCAGAGTGATGCTGCCAGCTGAAGGCTCCATAAATCCGGCAATCAAATTCAACAATGTAGTTTTGCCACAGCCTGATGGCCCCAATACCACGACCAACTGTCCGGATGCGATTTGTAATGACACATCCTGTAAGGCAGGTTTGCCCTGATATTCAGCCCACAGGCCACTGACATTTAACATGATGGCTCCTAGGACTGCGGGGTCGCCTGAACATCTTTCACAAAGCGGTCAGTGACGAAATCACGATAATCACTGGCAACCTGCGGGATCTTACCCTGCTGTTTGAGGAACGCAGCGGTATCACGGATAGCTTGATCCACCGGCTGGCCCAATTGGGTTATCTGATCGGCTACTGACAGGTAGGTGTTGCCTTTCACCAGTTCTGGCACTTGCTCTGGCGGAACACCGCTTAAGCGCGAAAGCTGGCTCAGATGTTCTGGGTTTTTAAGCCATTGATCCGGTTGTGCTAAATAAGCCCCTTGAGCGGCCAATGCACTGCGGGCAAAGGCGGTCACCACTTCAGGATGGGCCTGAGCGAAGTCCTTGCGTACTACCCAAACATCCAGGGTTGGTGCGCCCCATTGCCCCACTTGCGCGGAGTCAGTCAGAACAGTACCGGTTTTGGCTAATTCGTTGACAGCAGGAGCCCAAACATACGCGCCATCAATATCACCACGTTGCCAGGCGGCAGCGATAGCGGGTGGCTGTAAATTCAGAATAGTGACCTGATCCGGCTTGATACCCCAATGCTTCAGAGCGGCCAGTAGGCTGTAATGGGTGGTGGAGATAAATGGCACGGCAATGCGTTTACCAATTAAATCCTGCGGAGTTTTGATCTCTTTTTTGACCACTAATGCTTCAGAGCTGCCCAATTGTGAGGCCAACAAGAAAACCTCAATCGGGACATTCTGGCTGGCCGCAACAGCCAGTGGGCTAGAGCCGATATTACCAATCTGCACATCACCCGAAGCAAGCGCTCTGACGACACTGGAGCCACTATCAAATTTACGCCAATCCACCTTGGCACCGGAAAGCTTGGCAAAGCTGTTATCCGCTTGCGCGACCTTGGCCGGTTCCGCAGAGGTTTGGTAGGCCACTGTCACATCAACAGCATGTGCGCTGGTCGCCACCAATGACAGAGCCAACAGCGCCCCACCCGATCGCCAGATGCCACGTGCTGCGCTGGCAAGACTTACAGAAGAAAAGGTTATCGTCATGGGTTCACTCCGCTCGGTTAACAGTGTCATTCGTTATGGTTACGACCCTAAACGAACTTGGGGCGCTGAGATGACAGTGATACCTGAAGGAGTAACACCGCTAAAGGAATAAAAAATTATTCTTTATTCCTTTAAGCGATAACAAATTAACTCACAGTAGAATTCTTATCCGTAACAAACAGTTAACTAAAATGTAATTTCGCCTTTAAGGAAAATGCGGGATGCACCTGAAATAAAAGTACGTTCCCCGGCTAAGGTGCAGAATAGCTCACCACCGCGCGCGGATATCTGGCGGGCATGCAACGATGTGTTACCCAACCGCGCCACCCAATATGGCATTAACGTGCAATGAGCTGAACCGGTCACCGGATCTTCATTGCTGCTCAGGGTAAAGTAGCGCGAAACAAAATCGACCTCATCACCCGGCGCGGTCACAATCACACCTCGGCCGGTATAAGCAATCAGCGCCACCAGATCCGGCTGTAATTGACGTACTTGTTGCTCACTCTCCAGCACCACCAGCAGGGATTTTGCCTGCCATACCTGTTGAATATCGATACCAAGCAGGGCTTTCAGTTCAGCCGCAATCGCAATCTTCTCTGGGGGCAATGCAGGGAAATCCAGTGATAGTCGGCTAAAGTTATCAGTGTCGCGCTTGACATGTAAATCACCACTGGCGCTACGAAAACAGATATCGTGCAAACCGGGGTTAACCACGTTGAACATTACATGTGCCGCCGCCAGAGTGCCGTGGCCGCATAAATCCACTTCACGCTCTGGCGTAAACCAACGGATTGCCGATTTATCCCCTTCGTCCCAGACAAAGCTGGTTTCCGGTAAATTGATTTCCGCAGCGATACGCTGCATCTGTGCTGCCGACAGCGGTTTTTTCAGTAAATACACCCCAGCAGGGTTACCGGATAACCCTGTGCCGATAAACGCATCCACATGAAAATAGTTATAAGCCATTTATTAGTCCCGCTGAGTAATCAATGCCAAATAAGCAGCACACAGGCCGCCGTCAGCAAGCCCATCGCGATATTAAAGGTAAACCATGCCCGGCGGCTGCGTAACAGACGGCCGATCAATGTTCCAAAACCCAGCCAAATGATTCCGGCCACCAGATTCACCATAAACATGCCAAGACTGATCATTAAGATCGAATGATTATAGGCCGCCCCTGCCATGCTGAAGCTGGCAACTGACCCTAATCCCATCAACCAGGCTTTTGGGTTAAGGA
>NZ_JBLWEX010000144.1:0-11800 GCF_048323875.1 Yersinia sp. LJYL362 | reverse complement strand
TCGCACCCAGCGACGCAGTGTGAGCGTTGAGGACCTGACAGTCAATCAGTTCTCCACCATGACGGGTAAAATGATGACAAAAAACCATTAAAGCGCTTTTTGAGGCATTATTAGCCCTGCTAAACATGGATTCACCACAAAAGAGTGAGCCCACTGAAATACCATACAAACCGCCAACCAGTTCATTTTCCAACCAAACCTCTACGGAATGGGCATGACCCAGTGTATGTAAGTGGCAATATGCTTGCTGTACATCATCGCCAATCCAGGTTCCCTCATCACGCAGAGTGGCACAGGCACGAACAACATCTTCAAAAGCGTGATTGAGCGTAAATCGATAAGGGCAGTTGCGCAAAAAGCGCCGCATGCTCCGACTGATATGTAAATCTTCTGGATACAATACGGCTCGAGGGTCAGGTGACCACCATAAAATCATTTCTCCAGGACTGAACCAGGGGAAAATCCCCCGTTCATAGGCGGCCAACAAACGAGGAGGAGATAGATCTCCCCCAAGGGCCAGCAATCCGTTTGGTTCGCGCAGAGCCAGCTCAGGCGAGGGGAACGCAAAAGATTGAGAAGAGAGCTGCGTGATGCGCATAAATCCCCTTAGTGACACTTACAGGCCCATTTGGGCATCCCCATAGTATTTGGAGCCACAGCGTTATTGATGATGTATTCATCGCACCTTTTGGCTGTGGCTCTAATGACTTTGGATATAATCATCAATTACAATAATACTGCTTTGGTTTCAGCAGCTTTACTTAATATTAGCTATAAGTTTGCTGATTATCTGCCTATGTTTATATCCGTCATACTTCAAGCTGCATGTGCGTTGGCTGCCTTCGTTCACCCCAGTCACTTACTTATGTAAGCTCTTGGGGATTTACTCAGTTGCCGCCTTCCTGCAACTCGAATTATTTAGGGTATAGGAGCTTTATTTACACATCATCTTCGTATTAATGCCGCTGATGGAACTGGTAGTAACGTCCCTTGTTTTGTAACAAGTTTTGGTGGCTGCCTTGCTCAACTATCTTTCCTCCATCCATAACACAGATTCGATCCATATATTCCAACCCATACAAGCGATGCGTGACAATAATCAGGCTCTTATGCTGGCAGTGTTGGCGTAATAACGTCAGAATTTGTTGCTCGGTTTCTGCGTCTAATCCTTCGGTAGGTTCGTCGAGAAGCAGTAGTGGTGCTGGATGCAGTAGCACACGAGCAATACCTAAACGGCGTTGCTCCCCCCCAGATAATGGCCGCCCACCATCACCCATCCAGGCATTCAGCCCTTCATCGTTATCTAGCAAATTAGCCAAACCAACTTGTGCCAAAACAATTTTTAGTTGTTCATCTGTTGCAGTAGGGCAGGCCAGTAATAGGTTTTCTCGCAATGTACTGCTGAAAATATGTACTCGCTGGCTGACCACTGTCATCATTTGGCGCAGTGTCGTTTCATCAAAGCGGGCTAAAGGTTTCCCGTTTAGCGTGATGACTCCTTCATTGGCATCCCATGCTCGGGTTAATAACTGCAATAGTGTGGATTTGCCACAGCCGGTTCGGCCCAATAGCGCAATATGCTCACCAGAGGCCAGTGACAGCGATATATTTTGTAAAACAGGTAAGGGCTGCTGTGGGTAAGTAAAACTCAACCCTGTCACTTCTAGCGCCACCTGTGGGGCTGCGGCGGGGCCACTATCCGGGAAGGTCACTTCGGGTTTTTGTTCCATTAGCTGACCAACTCGAGTCGCTGATGCAATAACTTGCCCTAAGTGTTGGAAAGCTCCTGCAACGGGCAACAGAGCTTCAAATGCTGCCAACGATGTGAAAACGAACAGAGCCAACAATGCACCTGGCTGGCTGTCACCCCCTATTCCGGCAGCGGCTAACCATAAAATTAATGTCACAGTCAAACCTGAAGCAAGAATCATTAACGCTTGGGCTAAGCCTGCCAAGGATGCTTGTTGCTTTTGGCGAATCATCCACCGCTGTTCAATTTCTTCCAATGAAGTACGAAAACGATGTAATGCGCCGAAAACCAACAGTTCGGCTTGACCTTGTAACCACGAGGTCAGTTGTGAACGATAAAGACCGCGTAGGTCAGTTAAATCATGGCCAATAGGCTTACCGGCACGATAGAAAATCAACGGTACTAACAATAACAACCCGAGCAGAATGGCACCGAGTGCCAGAGCTAAATTGACATCGATGTAACTCAGGCCAAAGGTAACGGCTGCGATGATAACAACGGCGGCAACCAGTGGGGATATAACCCGCAGATAGAGATGATCAAGTGTATCGACATCGGCGACCAGGCGGTTCAGTAACTCACTTTGGCGAAAACGAGCAATACCTGCTGGGGAAAGTGGCAAGATTTTCTGGAATGCAAATACCCGCAGATGTGCCAGCACTCTAAATGTCGCGTCATGGCTGACGACGCGTTCGGCATAGCGGCCCGCTGTTCGGGTAATTGCAGCACCTCGCACGCCTGCTGCAGGGAGCAGATAGTTAAAAGTATACAATCCTGCGGGGCCAGCAATGGCGGTTCCTGCTAAGAACCAACCGGATAAAGTGAGCAATCCGATACTGGCGAGTAGGGTGATGATTGCCAACACAATACCGAGGCAAATTAGGAACCAATGGCGACGATACAACGCCAGAAAGGGGAGAAGTACTCGCATGATTAAAGCTCCTCACTGCGGTGGGACAGCAGATTGGCAAATGAACCGTCAGCTTGACTTAAGCTGGAGTAATCACCTTGTTGAATTAAAAGACCATTATCCATCACCCAGATTTGATCATATCCCAACGTATCTTCCAACTGATGAGTGACCAGCAGTGTCGTCTGCTTACGAGAGGCTTCTTCAAGCGCTTTCATGACCAATTGCTCACTATGTGCATCCAAACTGGCCGTAGGTTCGTCTAATAACAAGAGCCGGCATGGGTTCAGCAATGCTCTGGCAACAGCTATGCGCTGGGCTTGACCAACAGAAAGGCGCGCCGAATGGTCACCGACCTCCGTATCTAACCCTTGCGGCAAGTCATTGAGGAACTCATTGATATACGCGCGTTCAATCGCCAGTTGTAGTTGGTCATTGTTAGCATCAGGTTGGCCCAACAAAATATTGGCAACCAGCGTCTGCTCTGGTAAATGCGGATTTTGCCCGACCCAACTTAGCTGGTGACGCCAGGTTTGCGGATCCAGTTCACGCAATTCTATGTTGTTGACTTTTAATGAGCCGCGATAGGGTAAAAAACCCAATAGCAAGTTAAGCAATGAGCTTTTTCCAGCACCACTCAAGCCAACGATAGCCACTCGTTTTCCCGCTGATAGGGAGAATGTTAGTGGCCCGGCCAAACGGGTGCCTGTAGGAGATAATATTTCCAGTTCATTAGCTTCGAGAGCGATGGAATCGGTGCCATCAAGAACTTTATCACCCCGGCCAATAGTTTCACCGTCAGTACTCAAAAAGGTAACCAGTGATTCAGCAGCACCAACAGCTTGTGCTTTGGCGTGATAAAACGTGCCTAAATCCCGCAATGGCTGGAAGAATTCAGGTGCCAAAATCAAAACCAGAAAACCTGCAAACAGTGTTACACCAAGGCCGTAACTGCCGAAATTCAATTCCCCCAAATAGGAAAAACCGAAGTAAACAGCAACGACTGCGATGGAGATTGCGGCGAAAAACTCCAATACGGCAGAGGAGAGGAATGCCATTCGCAGCACCTCCATAGTGCGGCGGCGAAAATCTTCTGAGGATTCGCGAATTTGGTCTGTTTCCGCTTTGGCGCGATTAAATAGCCGTAAGGTGTCCAAACCGCGTAAACGGTCGAGGAAGTTACCACTCAGACGGGCCAACGCCACAAAATTACGCCGGTTAGCATCAGCTGCCCCCATTCCCACCAGTGCCATAAACAAAGGGATGAGCGGTGCGGTGACGAATAGAATTAAACCTGCCGCCCAGTTGATCGGGAAGACAGCAATGAGAGTCAGCACCGGAATAAGAACGGCCAAATACATTTGTGGAAGATAGCGAGAATAGTAATCCTGCATATCTTCAATTTGTTCCAAAATAATCGTCGCCCAACTTCCGGCTGGTTTGCCTTTTACCCAGGCTGGGCCGAGTTGTTCTAATCGGTCTAATACTGTTTTGCGGATTTGTTGACGCACTTTCATGCCACAAATAAACCCTACTCGCTCACGTAACCAACTGATCACGGCACGTATGGCGAAGGTTCCAGCCAATAAACCAAAATCAGTGATTAATTCTGTACGGGGGACTTTGTCGATAATCAAAGATTGCAGCAAGGTGGCCAACAGCCATGCTTGAGCAATAATCAATAACCCGCTGAGGAGGCCAAGTAACATGGACAGGCGGAGCCAACGTTGCGCCGGGGCGCTTTGTTTTTTCAGCCAACGAATCAACTCATACTGTCGTGTTTTATTCATCGGGCAATTTGTCTGCGCAAGGTACGGGGAAATTTCAAAAAAATGGTTATCATCTTTCGAGATGACAAACCAGCGAGGGGCAATATTACCTCGTCATGCCATGAGGTGAAACCATAATGCTTGTGATAGTTGCCGCATTAGTCGATATCTATAATTTGCTGTTTTTCATTGACATGCCGATATGCAAAATAAAGTACCAATAGAAATTAAAAACGGGCAGCTCACATATTTGTTAGCTGCCCGTTGGTATTGGTTGAATCAGTTATGTCAGAGATTATTTATCGTTAACTAACCCATCCAGATAGCGCTCTGCATCTAATGCTGCCATGCAGCCGGTACCCGCAGAGGTAATTGCCTGACGATAGATGTGGTCCATAACATCACCCGCAGCAAATACACCCGGAATTGAAGTTTGTGTTGCATTGCCCTGGATACCTGATTGCACCTTAATGTAACCATTTTCCAGTGCTAACTGGTTGCCAAAGATAGCGGTGTTAGGGCTATGACCGATAGCAATGAATACCCCAGCTACCGCTAACTCTTCGGTTTCATTGTTTTTAGTCGACTTCAGCCGCACGCCAGTCACGCCCATATCGTCGCCCAGTACTTCGTCTAACGTACGGTCAGTGTGCAGCACGATATTGCCGTTTTTCACTTTTTCCATCAGACGGTCGATCAGGATTTTTTCTGAACGGAAGCTATCACGGCGGTGAATTAGATGAACTTCAGCGGCGATATTGGCCAGATACAGTGCTTCTTCAACGGCGGTATTGCCACCGCCGACGACGGCAACTTTTTGGTTACGATAGAAGAAGCCATCACAAGTGGCGCAGGCAGAAACCCCTTTACCTTTGAATGCCTCTTCTGATTCCATTCCAAGATAGCGTGCAGATGCACCTGTCGCGATGATCAGTGCATCGCAGGTGTACTCAGCACTATCGCCAAACAGGCGGAACGGGCGGTTTTGTAAATCGACTTTATGGATATGGTCGAACAGGATTTCTGTCTGGAATTTTTCTGCATGTGCATGCATCCGTTCCATCAGTGCCGGGCCGGTAAGACCTTCCGGGTCACCGGGCCAGTTTTCGACATCGGTGGTGGTGGTCAATTGACCGCCTTTTTCCATTCCGGTAATCAATACGGGATTCAGGTTGGCGCGTGCCGCATAAACTGCCGCAGTATAACCCGCAGGGCCAGAACCTAAAATAATCAATTTGCTATGTTTAGCCGTACTCATGAATACCTCTTTCCCACAATGGCGGACAATGTTAACGATTGTAGGGAAATTCGAGCATTAAAAAAAGCAGACAAAAATGTTGTTAGCGATTTGTTTGATAGGTAATGCCTATTTAATGAACTAAGTGTATTAAGAATCGACAGTTAACTGTTAAATAAAATTGAGCAATGCGCCAATTAGAGCAAAATTCATTTTTACGTTATGGACCAAATAGTCTGAAAAACCTTTGACCCTATAAATAATGTGGCTTGCAAGCCGGTAGCTCAAAAAATACCCGCAATGTACTGGTGCCTTTTAGCGCCATTTCATCGCTAAAAAACGGTGAAAAAATAGGTTAGAGAAGGGGGCTAAGATTTTAATTCTGGCACGTTCTACTGATTTAACTTCTTTTACTTTGACAATCGGCTGTGCATTTGCGAAAACATCATAGGAAGAAGAAATTATCTGCGCGCCATAATTTCAGATTTGGTATCAGTGATACCAATCGAAAGCCCTGGAATGTTTTCGATTAATACTGGATGGCATGTGGAGTATGTTCTCGAACAACCGTAGGGGGGATGTTTCTGCGGCTGTTCGTGATGAGCTATCTCTTCCTCAACGCTAATAATCATCGAGTGCCTCGCATGCGATTGGACAGACAGGGTGTGAGATAACAACGTATTGATATATTTGCATAAAACAGGCTGCGGGTCGTTGTTTGCCACATATTCTAAATTTATTGATGATGAGAGTATGTCGCAGACTTAAGGAAATTAAGAGAGACTATAAGATGACAGATAATAAAAAACGTCCGGGGAAAGAGCTTGATCGTATAGATCGTAACATCCTAAATGAATTACAAAAGGATGGGCGTATCTCCAACGTTGAGCTTTCAAAACGAGTAGGGTTGTCACCAACACCATGTCTGGAACGGGTTCGCCGCTTAGAGCGTCAGGGCTTCATTAATGGCTATACTGCACTGCTTAATCCACAATATTTGGATGCATCATTGCTGGTTTTCGTTGAGATTACTCTGAATCGTGGTGCTCCGGATGTGTTTGAGCAATTTAACACCGCAGTACAAAAACTCGATGAAATTCAAGAGTGTCACTTGGTTTCCGGTGATTTTGACTATTTATTGAAAACCCGCGTGCCCGATATGTCTGCTTACCGTAAATTACTCGGTGAGACCTTGCTTCGCCTACCGGGTGTCAATGACACTCGGACCTATGTGGTGATGGAAGAAGTGAAGCAGACTAGCCATCTGGTGATTAAAACGCGATAAACAGGCAGGTGCAAAACCTGAGTAATTTGGTTACACTCCTGTTTATTCATACAGTTTCAGCGCCGGGAAGGTTCTCGGCGTTGTTATTCATACTAGTTAACAGGAACCTGGAGAGCCTTTCTTGAGCCAGGAATATACAGAAGATAAAGAAGTTACTTTGAAAAAACTCAGCAGTGGGCGTCGTTTGCTTGAGGCTGTTTTGATTGTAGTAACCATTTTGGCAGCCTTCCTAATGGCCGCGCTGCTTAGTTTCAATCCTTCAGACCCGAGTTGGTCACAAACCTCATGGCACGAGCCTATCCATAATCTTGGCGGGAGCGTAGGTGCCTGGATGGCTGATACATTGTTCTTCACTTTTGGTGTATTGGCGTATGCAATTCCCGCCATTATGGTGATGTTGTGTTGGGCCGCATTCCGCCAGCGTGATGCCAGTGAACATATCGATTACTTTGCTCTCTCGCTGCGGCTGATTGGCACATTAGCGCTGATTTTAACGTCATGCGGGCTGGCTGCCTTAAATATTGACGATCTGTATTACTTCGCCTCAGGTGGGGTAATCGGTAGTCTATTCAGTAATGCCATGTTGCCGTGGTTCAATGGCGTTGGTGCTACCCTGACGTTGCTTTGTATCTGGGCTGTTGGTCTGACGCTTTTCACTGGTTGGTCATGGTTAGTCATTGCGGAGAAGATTGGTGGAGTCGTCTTAGGTTCATTAACATTTATGACTAATCGTTCACGTCGCGAAGAACGTTATGATAATGAAGATGACGATTACCAAACTGAAGAAGCGAATACCGTCGAGCAAGATAAGGGTGTCGGTGTAAATAATAAAGCGCTAGCAGGTGTCGCTGCGGCTAGCGCGCTGGTGGCCAATTCAGCTCATGCGGATGACGACGATGTTTTGTTCTCGGCACCATCTGTAACTGACACGCCTGTTAGCCCAATATTGGATGGGGCAATTCCGACAGATGAAATTGTGGCTGAAAGCGATGAGCCATTAAATAATTATGATCCATTATTGAGTACATTGCGTGCGACAGATAATGGCGAACAGCCCGGATTAACTTCTGCTGGGAATCCGTCTGAACCCATAATCAACCACAGCGCAGTGCCGATGGTTGATAATGTCGCCGCAACGCCGCCGCTCTATTCTTTTGAGATCCCACAAGAAGCGACGTCTCCTGCGCCAACACGGATTGCGCCACCGGTTGAACGGCCTGAGCCTCAACTGGGTTCATGGGATAAACCCGCAACCCCAACCAGCCATTCGCCATTTGATTTTTCTGCGGCACAACGCCATAGCGATCAGGTGGAAAATACACCCTATATGAATCCAGGATTAGGCATAGATACAGATAGCCTGGCCGCGATGGGGTCAGTCAGTCACCCTGGATCCGTTTCTGCTGCTGGGATTGTCGCAGCAAGTGCAACCGCAGCTACGTTTATGCCAGCATTTACTGCTACCAGTGATAGCAGTTCGCAGGTTAAACAAGGTATAGGACCGGAGTTACCACGGCCTAATCCTGTCCGCATCCCTACTAGGCGCGAGCTGGCATCCTACGGCATCAAACTCCCGTCTCAACGTATGGCGGAGCAGGAGCAACGTGAGCAAGAAGTGCAAACGCCTCAAACGCCCGAAACACCGTTTACCGCAGGTGCCACATCTGAAGATGATGATGCATTAGAACAGGCAATCTTGCGTAAAGCCTTCGCTGATCAGCAATCCGAACGTTATGGGCAATCAGCCGATACGGGAGTGAATACTTTCTCAGCGGTAGAGCCGGAAGATGAGCAAGCCTTGCAAGAGGCGGCATTACGACAAGCTTTTGCCGCGCAGCAACAACATCGCTATGGCGCAATGCAGGGTGAAAACAGTGACAATAGTCAATATGAACATGTTGTTATTGAAGAGATGCAGCCTGTAGATACTCGCAGCGCTTTCACGTTCTCGCCTGTTGCCGATCTGGTTGAGGAAAGCCCGCGTGAGCCTCTGTTCACACTGTCTCCGTATGTTGACGAAGCCGCACAGCCTACACCCGTGCAAAGTTCTTCAGCACCAGAGCACACTGAACAGGTTTCGGCCTATCAACCATCAGCGGCAAATCAAACTCATCAAGCATATTCAGGTCAATCAACACCAGTGCAACCTACGGCAGCAGCACAGCCAGTATCACCGGTGCAACCAACCCCTGCGATGGACAGTTTGATTCATCCGTTCCTGATGCGTAATGACCAACCTTTGGTCAAACCGACAACCCCATTGCCTACGTTGGATCTCCTTTCTTCGCCGCCAGCAGAAGAAGAGCCGGTTGATATGTTTGCTTTGGAGCAAACAGCTCGCTTGGTCGAAGCGCGGCTAGGGGATTATCGGGTCAAAGCGGAAGTGGTCGGTATTTCACCAGGGCCAGTGATTACCCGCTTTGAACTTGATTTAGCCCCGGGCGTCAAAGCTTCACGTATCTCCAATCTTTCTCGTGACTTGGCTCGCTCACTATCGGCCATTGCTGTCCGTGTGGTTGAGGTCATTCCTGGCAAGCCTTATGTCGGGTTGGAACTGCCCAATAAACATCGTCAGACCGTTTATTTGCGCGAAGTGCTTGATTGCGCCAAATTCCGTGATAACCCATCACCGTTAGCTATCGTATTGGGTAAAGATATTGCCGGGCAACCGGTCGTGGCTGATCTTGCAAAAATGCCGCACTTGCTGGTGGCGGGTACAACCGGTTCCGGTAAATCGGTTGGTGTTAACGCCATGATCCTCAGCATCTTGTATAAAGCCACGCCAGATGATGTGCGCTTTATCATGATTGACCCAAAAATGCTGGAACTGTCGGTGTATGAAGGCATTCCTCATCTGTTAACCGAAGTGGTTACGGATATGAAGGATGCGGCGAATGCATTGCGCTGGTGTGTTGGCGAAATGGAACGGCGTTATAAGCTGATGTCGGCTTTAGGTGTACGTAACCTCGCTGGGTATAATGAGCGAGTTGCACAAGCTGAAGCTATGGGGCGGCCAATTCCAGATCCATTCTGGAAACCCTCCGACAGTATGGATATCTCACCACCAATGCTGGTGAAATTGCCTTATATCGTCGTCATGGTGGATGAGTTTGCTGACCTGATGATGACAGTGGGTAAGAAAGTTGAAGAGTTGATTGCTCGTTTGGCGCAAAAAGCCCGAGCAGCCGGCATTCATTTGGTTCTGGCAACTCAGCGACCATCTGTGGATGTGATTACTGGCTTGATTAAAGCCAATATCCCAACCCGTATCGCATTTACGGTTTCCAGCAAGATTGACTCACGAACTATCCTTGATCAGGGGGGAGCGGAATCACTACTGGGTATGGGGGACATGCTGTATATGGCACCTAACTCCTCAATTCCGGTACGTGTTCACGGTGCTTTTGTCCGAGATCAGGAAGTGCATGCAGTCGTTAATGATTGGAAAGCGCGAGGCCGGCCTCAATATATTGAGAGCATTCTCAGTGGTAGCGATGAGGGTGAAGGCGGTAGCCTTGGTCTGGATAGCGACGAAGAGTTGGACCCACTGTTTGATCAGGCGGTGAATTTTGTTTTGGAGAAACGCCGTGCGTCTATCTCCGGTGTGCAGCGCCAATTCCGTATTGGCTATAACCGCGCCGCACGTATCATTGAACAAATGGAAGCTCAGCAGATTGTCAGTACACCGGGGCATAACGGTAATCGTGAAGTATTGGCCCCGCCGCCACATGAGTAGTCATATTTTGCTCTGAGGCAATTAATATAGACAGGGCCGCTTTGCGGCCCTTATGCAAAGAAGCATAAACCCCATATTTATCAGAGAATTTTATAAGGTATTTAGAATAATGAAAAAACTGCTTGTTGCTTGCTGTCTGTTATCGGGGTTAATTTCGGCTCACGCGCTGGCCGATGCCAGTTCCGACTTACAAGCTCGCCTGAGCAAGGTGAACAGTTTCCATGCTAACTTCTCGCAAAAAGTGACCAGCTCAGAGGGTACTGCGGTACAAGAAGGCGAGGGTGAGTTATGGGTGAAACGGCCTAATTTATTTAATTGGCACATGACTTCCCCTGACGAGAGCGTTTTGATTTCTGATGGTGAAACATTGTGGTTCTATAACCCATTTGTTGAACAGGCAACGGCGACCTGGCTGAAAAATGCCACAGGCAATACGCCATTTATGCTTATCACCCGTAATAATCCAGATGATTGGAAACAATATAATGTGAAGCAGAAAGGTGATGATTTTGAACTGACACCGAAAAGTGCCAGCGGTAATCTGAAGCAATTTGCTATCACAGTGACGCCAACGGGCACCATTAAAAGCTTTACTGCGGTTGAGCAAGATGGGCAGCGCAGCGCTTATACGCTGAAAGGTCAGCAAAATAGCTCAGCAGATGCCAGCAAATTTAAGTTTACCCTACCAAAAGGCGTGACGCTGGACGACCAGCGGCAGTGAGGTCTGTGTGAGTAATATGTCCCTCGATTTTTCCCAGAATGAGTTTCAGCCATTGGCCGCGCGTATGCGGCCTTTGACGTTGGAGCAATATATTGGTCAGCAGCATTTGCTGGCTCCGGGTAAACCGTTACCGCGGGCAATCGTTGCCGGGCAATTACACTCAATGATCCTTTGGGGGCCTCCGGGAACCGGAAAAACCACGTTGGCAGAAATTATTGGCCGTTATGGTCAAGCTGATGTTGAACGTATTTCTGCGGTGACCTCCGGCATTAAAGAAATTCGTGAAGCGATTGAACGTGCCCGCCAAAACCGCGACGCGGGGCGGCGAACAATTTTATTTGTTGATGAAGTTCATCGCTTCAATAAAAGCCAGCAAGATGCATTCCTGCCCC
>NZ_JBLWEX010000143.1:0-11773 GCF_048323875.1 Yersinia sp. LJYL362 | reverse complement strand
ACCTGTGTCAGGCAATTCGCAGTACTCAAGGTAAAGGCTTGATGCCCGATGGCACCACTCGCTTCTCGAAGAATGGCCAGCCTATTTTCCATTACATGGGCACTTCAACTTTTTCTGAATTGACCGTGGTACCAGAAATATCACTGGCAAAAATCAATAAAGAAGCGCCATTAGAAGAAGTTTGTTTGTTAGGTTGTGGTGTGACCACTGGCATGGGTGCAGTTATCAATACTGCCAAAGTGAAACCGGGTGATACCGTGGCAATCTTCGGCCTAGGTGGCATTGGTTTATCTGCAGTTATTGGCGCACAAATGGCCGGTGCTAGCCGGATTATTGGGATCGACCTCAATACCAGCAAATTCGAGCTGGCCCGCAAACTGGGTGCGACTGACCTGATTAACCCGAAAGATTATGATAAACCTATCCAGGATGTGATTGTCGAGCTGACCGATGGCGGCGTCGATTTTTCATTTGAATGCATTGGTAACGTCAATGTCATGCGTTCAGCTTTAGAGTGCTGCCATAAAGGTTGGGGCGAATCGGTCATCATCGGCGTCGCGGGCGCAGGTGAAGAAATTTCAACTCGCCCATTCCAACTGGTGACAGGCCGAGTCTGGCGTGGTTCTGCTTTTGGCGGAGTCAAAGGTCGCTCAGAATTACCGGGTATTGTGCAGCAATATCTGGATGGGAAATTTGCCCTCAATGATTTCATCACTCATACCATGGGTTTGGATCAAATCAATGAAGCCTTTGATTTGATGCATGAAGGCAAATCTATCCGTACCGTGATTCATTTTGATCAATCATCACAAAAACATACTTCACAAAACAAATAGAGCAAGGAGGCAGACAACGCATGAACACGTCACTTGAACTTCTCGAAGAGCACCGGATGTTTGGTGGATGGCAGCAACGCTATCGCCACGCCGCCAGCAGCCTGAATTGCAATATGACCTTCAGCATCTATCTGCCACCACCACGGGATGATAACCCGCCGCCGGTCCTTTACTGGCTATCGGGGCTCACCTGTAATGATGAAAACTTCACGTTGAAAGCAGGCGCACAGCGGATCGCGGCTGAGCTCGGGTTGGTACTGGTGATGCCAGATACCAGCCCGCGTGGCGATGACGTACCTAATGATGACAGCTATGATTTAGGCCAAGGGGCTGGGTTCTACCTGAATGCGACACAAGCGCCCTGGTGCAAGCATTTTCATATGTACGACTATGTCAGCCAAGAGTTACCTGCGGTGATCCACCAGCATTTCAGTGTGAGTGATCGCCAATCTATCTGTGGTCACTCAATGGGCGGCCACGGTGCGCTGATGTTGGCATTGCGCAATCCGCAGCAATATCAATCCGCGTCTGCTTTCGCACCTATAGTCAATCCGTGTCAGGTTCCGTGGGGCCGCAAAGCGTTTAGTGCTTATCTGGGTGCTGATGAAAGTCAATGGTTACAATATGATAGCTGCCATTTACTCACGCATGCACAAACCCAGTTGCCAATATTGGTCGATCAGGGAGATGGAGATCAATTCCTTGCCGATCAGTTACAACCGGCAAAATTAGCAGAATTGGCTCGTCAACGCGATTGGCCTCTGACCTTGCGTATTCAGCCGGGCTATGATCACAGCTATTTCACCATAGCGACATTTATTGAAGATCATCTGCGTTTCCATGCGGAATACTTACATCGCTAACGGATATAACACAGCCGATCAACAATAATAGAAACCTTAAAGCCCCTTTTGGGGCTTTTTATTTTATCGCTGATATATAACTCACTATCATTACGCTAATAACTAATAATCCTTTAGTTAAATATCATAATTAATGAATTATTATAAAAAGCATGATGAAAAAAACATTGATAAAATCAGAGAAAAGAATTACAAATAAATGGCTCAATACTCACCGAGGCTGAGTAGAACAAAAAAGGAATAAACTTAAAAGGAGATTTATATGCTTACTTCAAATCAATCAAATGAAAGAATAAATAACGCTCATTTAATGGCATTAAAGACTAAGTTAGAGTCGTTAGAACAATCATTTAAAAATAATTCATTTTCTATAAATGACAGTGAAATAGAAAATCTAAAACGCAGCAACTCCAACAACCAAATAACCGCATGGAATTGGTCAAAAAGCTTTACACAACAATAAATTAGACAATGACATCTTTAATTAAAACAAATTAAGATGCTGTCACTAGCATCTTAAATGTAATAATTATTATCGTTTGATAGATTGCAGAAATAAAATAATACTTATTACTCTATTTTATTAAAATTAGTGAGATATTTCCCATGCTAACAAGTGAATTCTTCCATGATCTGAAGCTAAGCCCAGTATCAAGCCTGTTAGCAATACTAATAACAGCCATAGGATTGATCTCACTATTTTTTGTATTAGTTCTTTATTTAACAGACTCTCGTATTGAGAAACATAATAATAACTATAAAGATATATATCGGATAGAAACATCATTTGACCTACCTAACGGCGATAAAGTGAAATCAGCACAAATCCCCTTCCCACTTATTTCCGTATTAAGAAATGATAAAAACATCAAGAATATTGATTACATCGTACGTATTTTCACCAACCTACATGTCAATGATAAAACGTATTCAAATATTGATATCTATGCGGTTAGTACTGATTTTTTTAACACATTAAATCCTTATCAACAAAAAAATCTCTATCTGGCGCAGAATGAAATTATCATTACCCCAGAGTTTAACCGACAATATCTTCATCTGGATAACCCTCAAGGGCATGTCATAACGTTAGGTGATAAAGGCCAATTTCTCATTAAAGATGTTGTTGAATTTAATCCATCCAGCCGTTTTAAAACGACCGCAGTTATCGCGTTCGCTCCTGAAATATTAGATGGCTACCATGATAAAAGACATGATTGGTATGATACCCATGCCTACGCTTTTATCACGATGAAACCTGGGATGAACCCCACCCCAGAGCAACTAAATTCTCACGTTATCCAGCACGCACCACAACTTCCAGGTGCTCCTTTTAGTCCAGAAGAATTCATTCAGCTTTCAGCACGTAGTATTGCTGATATCCATTACGACAATGCATTACCTGATGAAATAAGCACTGTAGTTTCAAGTTCATACTTAAATATTTTATACGCCTCAGGTTTGTTTGTTTTTTTTGCTACAATAATGAATTTCTTTAATATTAACAATGTGATAAATACAAAAAAGAGAAACAGCTTCTATATAAAAAAAGCCGTTGGCGCGTCCCATTACCAGCTAATCACAGAAGCATTTTTTATTGCTACATTCCAAACTGCATTTGTACTGTTAGTTGCTCTTTTTATTTTGATGTCACTCATGCAATTTTCGGATAGTGCCAGAGAGCTTATCTTTACTCATGGCCGTGATGACTTCTCAACCGCGTTGTCTATTACTGTGGCGCTAACTTACGCAGCTATTTTGCTCGCCCACTACCTCTTTTTGCTGACGCTTACTTTGCCTAATAATACCTATAGTAACAGCATTGCTGCACAATCATCTCAGTCACACTATATGACTCGTATTATGTTCTGCATGCAGATCATTATTGCAGGTATCATCATATACCTGTGGGCGGGTATAATGACACAGATACATTTTATGAAAAATTACAATTTTGGTTATGAAAAAGAAAATGTAATAACATTTATACTAAGTGATGAATTAAAATCAAAAACCGCAATAAACAACTTACAAGATGAATTAAGAAATAAAGCTGGTGTTAATAATATCTCTTTGAGTAGTTGGCGGCCATTTGACATGTCACGACATAATATTTCTGTATTCCATAACGATCAGCAAGAAAAAGACAAACTAGCCACAGTTAACACCCTAAAGGTAAATGAACACTTTATTAATACTTGGGGGATAAATATTCTGGCGGGCGACAAAAAACCATTATTGCCTAGTGATAATAGCAACATTTACCATGCAATCGCCACTAAATCGTTTATGACACTAATGGGACAACAGTCCTATGACCATATACTGAATACTGTTTTCTATATTAATGAGAATGACTCACAGCAATCAGTTAGGGTACTGAATGTTATCGATGACTTTTATCTGGCAGATAGAGAGGACACACCGTCTCCCTTACTTATTCTCATTCAAAATACCCCCCAACGCTATGGCGCAGTCAAACTTGAAAACATTCAAGATTTCGGGAAAGTAGAGAAAATATTAAAACGTCATCATGTTAATACTGAACACATAAAATCGGCCAACAAATTACATAAGGAATATTTCAGCAATAATAACCTTATGTATAATACGATCAACACAGTAACATTATTTACAGTCACATTAGTATTAATAAGCGTGATAATAATCAGCATCTCAGAGACCAGACGGCTCGAAAAAACACTAGCAATAATGGAGTCTATTGGCGGATCAATTTATACGCATATTATTTTCTTTATCCAACAGAACATTATTCCTATCGTCATGGCAGTAATAATATCACTACCTGTCAGTTTTCTGTTATTGCATAATTGGCTGACACAATACAGTATAGTTAAAGGGCTAGCTTATATTTACGCGACAAGTTCATTTGTTATTTTTATTTTATGCATAATTATCGTTATGACCATTACACTTATTTTAAATAGTAATAGACTAAACAGTCAGAAGAAGAAATAAAATTATGGATATAAAAATTGAGCAGAGAAAAAACAAAAATATAACTGCGAAGATAATTATTTTTTTTGTATTATTGGTTGTTATTGCTTGTCTTTATTATATTTATTATTTATCTACCGCTCAGCGTTCTTTACTCATATCACGAGAGAATGCAGTTTTCCATACTATTGAATCAGAAGTGTATCAAGAAGTGCTGACGACCCGAGCTATCGCGGTACCTAAAGAAAGCATCATTGTATCAAGTGAACGAGGAGGAAAAGTCACTGAAGTCGCCAAACAGGCTTTCGATACTGTCGCGAAAGACGATGTTATTATTCGTTTATCTAACTACGATTTTATGCTGGAAGCGACATCCAGAATAGTGAATATTACTGAGCAAATAAACAATCTCCGTAATATGAAAATACAGTTAGAACAAGATGAACGAGAGACAAAACTTGCTATACAAGAGGCTCAGCATCAAATAATGACTATTTCGAAAGATTTGGCAAGGCATCAAGTCCTCGACATGAAATCAATGATTGCAAAATCCGAACTGGAAAACCAAGTCGGTATGTTAAAGAACTGGAAAATTAAAAGTGAAATCTTAAAAGATCATGATAATAAAAATAAAGAATCATTCCCCTCACAATTCAAAAGCATAGATGATTCTATATTATTACTGGAGAGAATGATGGATATTATAGAAAACGGGATGGAACAATTGGTTATAACAGCGCCCATTGATGGGGCTTTATCTATCCTTGATGTAGAACTGGGTCAGCAAATAAAACCCGGCGAAAAAATTGCAATCATAGACAATCTTCAATCATATTATTTTAATGTTTACTTCAGTGAATATTATCTCGATAAAATTAAGCCACAAAGTCGAATCGCGGCAACAATAAATGGTCAAGAAACACCACTACTTATTGAGTCAGTATCAACTATTGTTGAAAATGGTAAATTCAAGGCAAAACTAATCCCATTACAGGGCACTACCTCCTTACTTAAAAGAGGACAATCTATTGAAATACAAATCCCATTACAAGAAAAAAGTAACTCTGTGCTGATGGTGCCTACTGACAGCATTATTTCCGATGATAATGGAAGTAATTTTATCTATATCTATCAAGCAGAAGATGATCTTGCCATTAAATCTAAAATAGAAATAAAGCGTCGTAACTCGATGAAAACAGAAATAATATCAGGACTAAAGGCAGGGGAAATCATTGTCACCCCCCCAGAGACTAACAATAGTGAATACGATATCATTGGGTTCGAATAAGATGCTAAACATACAAAATGCTGAAAAATGTTATACCACCAAAACAATGAAAACCAAGGTCCTTAATCATCTAAACTTCAGTGTTGAGAAAGGTGATTTTGTTTCTATCATGGGGCCATCAGGCTCAGGTAAATCAACATTACTTAATATCATCGGTCTGTTTGACCACCTTGACAAGGGTTCATTTACACTGGCGGGGAAAGATATTATTGGCATCAGTTATTCACAAAAAATAATATTAAGGAGATTGTTAATAGGTTATATATTTCAATCATTCAATCTCATTTCACACTTATCTATTTTTGATAACATTGCTTTACCACTTAAATACCGTGGTATTGGAAAAAAGGAACGTACCGAACAAGTTAACCAAGTTTTAAACCTGTTCGATATTGATAACCGGAAACATCATAAACCAATGCAACTCTCAGGAGGTCAGCAACAACGAGTCGCCATCGCCAGAGCGATGGTATCTAACCCTGCATTGCTCTTGGCTGATGAGCCTACTGGCAATTTAGACAGCAAAAATGCCCGCTCTGTATTACAGCAATTAAAATATATAAACCAAAAAGGTACAACTATTATTATGGTTACACATTCAGATGAAGCCTCTGCATATGGCAACAGAATAATAAATATGAGAGACGGAAAACTCACATGAACAAATAGGAATATACTATGGATAATATGATTCTGGTAAAACATATTGATTGTATTAAGATAAACGAAATAGACCTCAAAGAACTGGAAAAACTCGAGACATGTGAATACAGAATACTATCATCTTATCTTATTGGTAAAATACCAGCAAAAAAATTACTCGATAATGATGAGCTAGACACATTCAACGAAGAGATTAAAAAAAGTATTTCAGTCAAAACGATCAAAGCAAAAAAACTGGTTGTTGTGTTAAAGGCAACCCGTTTATGTAATCTTCGTTGTACCTACTGCCACTCGTGGGCAGAAGGCCCCAATCAGACGGTATCATTTCATACCCTCGTCCGGACAGTACGGCAGATCCTTGCCATTCCTAATGTAAATAGATTTGAGTTTGTCTGGCATGGTGGTGAAATCACACTGCTAAAACCAGCATTTTTTAAAAAACTTATTTGGTTGCAGCAGCAATTCAAGCGGCCAGAGCAATATATAACCAACACCATGCAATCAAATGTCGTCAATATCTCAGATGAGTGGTTAATATTTATTAAAGGTATTGGCATGAATGTCGGAATTAGTCTTGATGGTGTACCTGCTGTAAATGATAAACGGCGGGTAGATTATCGAGGAAGAAAGACATCTGATCGTATAGCCAAAGGAATACAAAAACTGCGCGAGTATAATATTCCATATGGTGCTCTTATTGTTGTTGACCGAGAAGTTTATCAAACTGACATGAAAGAAATGTTGGACTATTTTATTTCAATAGAATTAACCCACATTGAGTTTCTTAATATAGTTCCTGATAATAGACTCGTTAAAGGGCAGTATGTTGGCGAAGGATTTATTAGTTATGCTCAATTTATCCAGTTTCTATCAGCGCTGTTTACTATTTGGGTAAACGGTTATCAGGGAAAGATACATATTGCTGTTTTTGATGATTTTATTCGTGTACTGAAAAATGCTAAAAATAAACCTTCCGCATGTTATTGGTCTGGTAATTGCTCGCAAGAAATTATCACCTTAGAACCCAATGGCGACATCTCTCCCTGTGACAAATATGTGGGTGACAAAGGTAGCATCTATGGATCTTTATTAGATACTGACCTGGCTGATCTTTTAGCTCATTCATCGCATAATCAACAAGCCATCAATGAGGAAAAAACCGCGACTAAAAAAATGCAACATTGCGAGTGGTTTTCTATTTGTCATGGCGGCTGCCCCCATGACCGGGTTATTAACCGTCGACATACCGAAGGATATAATGATACATGTTGTGGTACAGGGAAATTACTGGCGACCATTCAACGTTATTTAGCCAATACTTACTGAAGCGACATTATAATGGCTTGAATTGTAACATGATAACTCAGTATTCTGCCCTTCAATAAACAGACAGAATGCTGACAATGTGGGGTTTATTAGGAAGGAGTTTTAGACTAAAAAGCAGATCCGGGTTGTAACAGAAAAGCCTGCTCCTCGGCACTGGATACTCGCCCAAGAATATGATTGCGGTGTGGGTAGCGACCGAAGCGATCAATAATTGCTTTATGACGCAATTCATAATCCAGCTGAATTTCATTACCTAATTCGGTATATAGCTTCAATGCTTGCTGGTGAATTAATGCAGATTCGGAGTGCATAAAGGGTAAATAGAGGAACCCCCGCTGCGTATCTGATAACAGCCCATCTTTACCACTGCTGACCGCCTCCTGTGCCAACACCAAGGCCATACCATCACAAGAAAAAGAAGTCGGTAAATCGCGGAATAGATTTCGGCTGAATTGATCTAGTATTAGAATTTCTGCCAGGCGCCCCTCAATATTCAGCCGCCAGTGTGCGAGTTCTCCCTTCGAAGCAGCCTGCCAAATGGCACCGAAATGCTGACGTAAATGGGCATCAAAGTCCTCATCTTTTTTGAACCACAATGCGGGGTCCATCTCACTAAACCAGAATTTCAGAATTTTTTGATAATCCATATTACCTCCAGTTCCACCTGACGAAAAAATGCCAATAAAAAAGAATGATAGTACTCAAGTACAGTATCAGACTGTAACCTCTTTGCCCCCCATCAATTCACCCGCATAACAATCTCTGCCATAATGGCTCTCTTAATTGATAGATTGCCCAGCACCCGTTACAGCTTCTGGCGACGGTGCCATCAGACCACGGAGTTCAGCATGGATCACTGTAATACCTCGGATTTACTCTCTCTGGAACAAGCTCTGACCAAAATGCTGTCACAGGTCACGCCATTACAGGCAACCGAAACCATTGCACTCACTGATGCTGCGGGGCGTATCACAGCCAGCGCAATCACATCCCCGATTGCCGTTCCCCCTTTCGCTAATTCAGCCATGGACGGTTATGCTGTGCGCTGTAATGAGCTTAGCAGCACAATGCCTTTACCGGTGGCGGGTAAAGCTTTCGCCGGTGCGCCGTTTAAAGAAGAATGGCCAGCAAATAGCTGTATTCGTATTATGACAGGCGCCCCTATCCCCGCAGGGGCCGATGCAGTCATCATGCAAGAACAAGCCGTGGTGAGCGAACAAGGTGTTACATTTAGTAGCAATGCCAGGATTGGACAAAACATCCGGCTGGCAGGTGAAGATATCGAACAAGGGGCGGCGGTTTTCCCCGCAGGTGTCAAACTCGGTGCGGCACAACTTCCTCTCTTGGCGTCATTAGGGATTGCCGAGCTGACCGTTTTTCGCACATTGAAAGTGGCTATTTTCTCTACCGGCGATGAGTTGCAGCCAATTGGGCAACCCTTGGGTGAAGGGCAAATTTACGATACCAACCGCTTTGCAGTTCGTTTGATGTTGCAACAGTTAGGTTGCCAAATCATTGATTTGGGTGTTATCCGTGATGACCAACAGGCGTTACGCATGGCATTTGAGCAAGCCGATGCCGCTGCTGATTTGGTTATTAGCAGTGGTGGTGTTTCCGTCGGCGAAGCCGATTACACCAAACAGATGCTGGAGGAACTGGGTGATATTGGTTTCTGGAAATTAGCAATAAAACCCGGCAAACCTTTTGCTTTCGGTAAATTGGGTCATGCCTGGTTCTGCGGCTTACCGGGTAACCCAGTCTCTGCGGCATTGACGTTTTATCAATTGGTACAACCCCTTATTGCTAAAATCTCCGGCCACTCGCAATGGCATCCACCATTGCGTCTGAAAGCAAAAACGATAACAAAGTTGAAAAAAACGCCGGGCCGTTTGGATTTCCAGCGTGGGATTTTCTCAACGAATTCTCGTGGCGAATTGGAAGTCAGCACGACAGGCCATCAAGGTTCACATGTCTTCAGCTCATTTAGCCAAGGTAACTGTTTTATTGTCCTTGAGCGGGAACGTGGCTCGGTAGAAGCCGGTGAAATTGTTGAGATAGAGCTATTTAATGGGCTATTGATATAGCGAATCATTGGAATATGAAACTGCTGGGAGGCTGAGATGTTGCCTGAACTTTCCGATGCACAAGCCCTGCGTTATAACCGGCAAATTGTCTTACGTGGTTTTGATTTTGACGGCCAGGAAAAACTCAATGCCGCCAAGGTATTGATTGTTGGATTAGGTGGCCTCGGGTGTGCGGCAGCACAATATCTGGCAGTGGCCGGTGTGGGTCATCTCACACTGCTGGATTTTGACACGGTTTCGCTCTCCAATCTGCAAAGGCAGATACTGCACCGCGACAACCGTATTGGCCTGTCTAAGGTGGCCTCTGCGGCACTGACGTTGTCAGAGATGAATCCCAGCCTGATAATCAAAACCATTGATACTCAATTAGAGGATGAGCAACTTGCCATTGCCATAGCTGAGCACCAATTGGTGTTAGATTGTACTGATAATGTCGCCAGCCGTGAGCAACTTAACCGCCTATGCCATGCACAGCATAAACCCCTGGTTTCAGGTGCAGCGATTCGTATGGAGGGGCAGGTCAGTGTCTTTACTTATGAGCAAAATCAGCCCTGCTATCGCTGTCTGAGCCGGTTGTTTGGCGATAATGCCCTAACCTGTGTTGAAGCCGGAGTCATGGCTCCATTAGTGGGTATTATTGGCAATCTACAAGCGATGGAAGCGATAAAACTACTGACTCAGTATGGGCAGGTGATATCAGGCCGCATATTAATGTATGACGCCATGACGGCGGAGTTTCGGAGTTTAAAACTGGCAAAAGACGCTAACTGCGAGGTTTGCGGTAAGGATTAGCGGAATATCAGGCAAAAAAAAGCTGATGCATGGCATCAGCTCTTATTAACACGCGGTCAAATAATCAGGACTGAATACCCTGACTACGCAGATAGTCTTCGTAGTTACCGGTAAAGTCGATCAGCTTGCTTGGTGTCATTTCAATGACTCGGGTCGCCAGTGAACTGACGAACTCACGGTCATGGGAAACGAAGATTAGCGTACCTTCGTACATTTCCAATGCCATGTTAAGAGCTTCAATCGATTCCATATCCAAATGGTTGGTTGGCTCATCCATTACCAGAATGTTAGGCCGCTGCATCATCAGCTTACCAAACAACATCCGCCCTTTTTCACCCCCCGACAAGACCTGTACTTTCTTCTTGATATCGTCCTGGCTGAACAGCAAACGGCCCAACACACTGCGAACAGCCTGCTCGTCGTCCTTTTCCTGTTTCCACTGACTCATCCAGTCAAATACCGTGAGATCAATTTCAAAATCGCTGGCGTGATCCTGCGCGTAGTAACCGATCTTACTGTTTTCAGACCATTTTACAGTACCCGAATCCTGCTCATAATCCCCTACCAGGGTTTTCAGCAAAGTCGATTTACCAATACCGTTCGGCCCAAGAATAGCGACTTTCTCACCCACTTCCAGGCGCAGATCCAGTTTTTTAAACAGTGGGCCGTTATCAAAACCTTTAGTCAGCATTTCAACTTCCAGCGCATTTCGGAACAACTTTTTATCCTGATCAAAGCGGATAAATGGGTTCTGGCGGCTGGAAGCTTTCACTTCATCAAGCTGAATTTTATCAATTTGACGGGCGCGTGAAGTGGCCTGTTTGGATTTAGAGGCATTGGCACTAAAGCGGCTGACGAAAGATTGCAGCTCAGAGATCTGGGCCTTTTTCTTAGCGTTATCAGAGAGCAAACGATCGCGAGCTTGAGTCGCCGCAGTCATATATTCGTCATAGTTACCCGGAT
>NZ_JBLWEX010000142.1:0-11771 GCF_048323875.1 Yersinia sp. LJYL362 | reverse complement strand
ACCTGTGTCAGGCAATTCGCAGTACTCAAGGTAAAGGCTTGATGCCCGATGGCACCACTCGCTTCTCGAAGAATGGCCAGCCTATTTTCCATTACATGGGCACTTCAACTTTTTCTGAATTGACCGTCGTACCAGAAATATCACTGGCAAAAATCAATAAAGAAGCACCATTAGAAGAAGTTTGTTTGTTAGGTTGTGGTGTGACCACTGGCATGGGGGCAGTTATCAATACTGCCAAAGTGAAACCGGGCGACACAGTGGCTATCTTCGGCTTGGGTGGTATTGGTTTATCTGCGGTTATTGGCGCACAAATGGCCGGTGCCAGCCGGATTATCGGGATCGATCTCAATACCAGCAAATTCGAGCTGGCCCGCAAACTGGGTGCGACTGACCTGATTAACCCGAAAGATTATGATAAACCTATTCAGGATGTGATTGTCGAGCTGACTGATGGCGGCGTTGATTTCTCATTTGAATGTATTGGTAACGTCAATGTCATGCGTTCAGCTTTAGAGTGCTGCCATAAAGGTTGGGGCGAATCAGTTATTATTGGTGTCGCTGGTGCAGGTGAAGAAATTTCAACTCGCCCATTCCAACTAGTGACAGGCCGAGTCTGGCGTGGTTCTGCTTTTGGCGGAGTCAAAGGTCGCTCAGAATTACCGGGTATTGTGCAGCAATATCTGGATGGAAAATTTGCCCTAAATGATTTCATCACTCATACCATGGGTTTGGATCAAATCAATGAAGCCTTTGATTTAATGCATGAAGGCAAATCTATCCGTACCGTGATTCATTTTGATCAGTCAGCAAAAAAACCTACTTTACAAAATAAATAGCGCAGGGAGGCAGACAACGCATGAACACGTCACTTGAACTTCTCGAAGAGCACCGGATGTTTGGTGGATGGCAGCAACGCTATCGCCACGCCGCCAGCAGCCTGAATTGCAATATGACCTTCAGCATCTATCTGCCACCACCGCGGGATGATAACCCGCCGCCGGTACTTTACTGGCTATCAGGGCTCACCTGTAATGATGAAAATTTCACGTTGAAAGCAGGCGCACAGCGGATCGCGGCTGAGCTCGGGTTGGTATTGGTGATGCCAGATACCAGCCCGCGTGGCGATGACGTACCTAATGATGACGGCTATGATTTAGGCCAAGGGGCTGGGTTCTACCTGAATGCGACACAAGCGCCCTGGTCTGAGCATTTTCATATGTACGACTATGTCAGCCAAGAGTTACCTGCGTTGATCCGCCAGCATTTCAGTGTGAGTGATCGTCAATCTATCTGTGGTCACTCAATGGGCGGCCACGGTGCGTTGATGTTGGCATTGCGTAATCCGCAGCAATATCAATCCGCGTCTGCTTTTGCACCGATAGTCAATCCGTGTCAGGTTCCGTGGGGACGCAAGGCTTTTAGTGCTTATCTGGGTGCTGATGAAAGTCAATGGTTGCAATATGATAGCTGCCATTTACTCACGCATGCACAAACCCAGTTGCCAATATTGGTCGATCAGGGAGATGGAGATCAATTCCTTGCCGATCAATTACAGCCGGCAAAATTAGCTGAATTGGCACGTCAGCGTGATTGGCCTCTGACCTTGCGTATTCAGCCGGGCTATGATCACAGCTATTTCACCATAGCGACATTTATTGAAGATCATCTGCGTTTCCATGCTGAATACTTACATCGCTAACGGATATAACTCAGCCGATCAACAATAATAGAAACCTTAAAGCCCCTTCGGGGGCTTTTTATTTTATAGTAAATATAGAGCTTACTCTCGTTACGCTAATAACTAATAATCCTTTAGTTTAATAACATAATTAATAAATTATTATAAAAAGCATGATGAAAAAAACATTGATAAAATCGGAGAAAAGAATTACAAATAAATGGCTCAATACTCACCGAGGCTGAGCAACACAAAAAAGGAATAAACTTAAAAGGAGATTTATATGTTTACTTCAAATCAATCAAATGAAAGAATGAATAACGCTCATTTAATGGCATTAAAAACTAAGTTAGAGTCGTTAGAACAATCATTTAAAAATAATTTATTTTCTATAAATGAGCATGAAATAGAAAATTTAAGACGCAGCAACTCTAACAACCAAATAACCGCATGGAATTGGTCAAAAAGCTTTACACAACAATAAACTAAATAATGATAGTTTTAATTAGATAGATTAAGATGCCATTACTGGTATCTTAATTATAATAATTAGTATCGTTTGATAGATTGCAGAAATAAAATAATACTATCACTCTATTTTATTAAAATCAGTGAGATATTCCCCATGCTAACAAGTGAATTTTTCAATGATCTGAAGCTAAGTCCAGTATCAAGCCTGTTAGCAACACTAATAACAGCCATAGGATTGATCTCACTATTTTTTGTATTAGTTCTTTATTTAACAGACTCTCGTATTGAGAAACATAATAATAACTATAAAGATATATATCGGATAGAAACATCATTTAATCTGCCTAACGGCGATGAAGTGAAATCAGCACAAGTTCCCTTCCCACTTATTTCAGTATTAAGAAATGATAAAGATATCAAGAGCATTGATTATATCGTGCGTATTTTCACCAACCTACATGTCAATGATAAGACGTATTCAAATATTGATATCTATGCAATTAGCACCGATGTTTTAAACACATTAAATCCTTATCAACAAAAAAATCTCTATCTGGCACAGAATGAAATTATTGTTACCCCAGAGTTTAACCAACAATATCTTCATCTGGATAACCCTCAAGGGCATGTCATAACATTAGGTGATAAAGGCCAATTTCTCATTAAAGATGTTGTTGAATTTAATCCATCCAGCCGTTTTAAAACGACTGCAGTCATCGCATTCGCTCCTGAAATATTAGATGGCTACCACGATAAAAGACATGATTGGTATGATACCCATGCCTACGCTTTTATCACGATGAAATCTGGGATGAGCCCCACCCCAGAGCAACTAAATTCTCACATTATTCAGCACGCACCACAGCTTCCAGGAGCCCCTTTTAGTCCAGAAGAATTCATTCAGCTTTCAGCACGTAATATTGCTGATATCCATTACGACAATGCATTGCCTGATGAAATAAGTACTGTCGTTTCAAGCTCATACTTAAATATTTTATACGCCTCAGGAATATTTGTTTTTTTTGCTACGACAATGAATTTCTTTAATATTAACAACGTTATAAATACAAAAAAGAGAAACAGTTTCTATATAAAAAAAGCCGTTGGCGCGTCCAATTTCCAGCTAATCATAGAAGCATTTTTAATTGCTACATTCCAAACTGCATTTGTGCTGTTAGTTGCTCTTTTTATTTTGATGTCACTCGTACAATTTTCCGATAGTGCCAGAGAGCTTATCTTTACTCATGGTAGTTATAACATCTCAACTGCGTTGTCTATTACTACAGCGCTAACTTACGCAGCTATTTTGCTCGCCCACTACCTCTTTTTGCTGACGCTTACTTTGCCTAATAATGCCTATAGCAACAGCATTACTGCACAATCATCTCAGTCACTCTATATGACTCGCATTATGTTCTGCATGCAGATCATTATTGCAGGTATCATCATATACCTGTGGGCGGGTATAATGACACAGATGCATTTTATGAAAAATTACAATTTTGGTTATGAAAAAGAAAATGTAATAACATTTATACTAAGTGATAAGTTAAAATCAAAAACTGCAATAAACAATTTACAAGATGAATTGAGAAATGCAGTTGGCATTAATAATATCTCTTTGAGTAGTTGGCGGCCATTTGATATGTCACGACATAATATTTCCGTATTCCATAACAATCAGCAAGAAAAAGACAAACTACTCACAGTTAATATCCTTAAAGTAAACAAAAACTTTATTAACACTTGGGGGGTGAATATTCTGGCGGGCGAAAAAAACCTATTACTACCCAGCGATAACAGTAATGTTTACCATGCTGTTGCCACAAAATCGTTTATGACATTAACGGGACAACAGTCCTATGACCATATACTGAATACTGTTTTTTATATTAATGAGAATAACTCGCAGCAATCAGTTAGGGTACTGAATGTGATCGATGATTTTTATCTGGCGGATAGAGAGGACACACCACCTCCCTTGCTTATTCTCATTCAAAACAGCCCTCAACGCTATGGCGCAGTCAAACTTGAAAACATTCAAGATTTCGGGAAAGTAGAGAAAATATTAAAACACCATCACGTTAATACTGAACACATAAAATCGATCAACAAATTACATAAAGAATATTTCAGCAATAATACACTTATGTATAATACGATTAACACGGTAACATTATTTACCGTCATATTGGTCTTAATAAGCACGATAATAATCAGCACCTCAGAGACAAAACGGCTCGAAAAAACACTAGCAATAATGGAGTCTATTGGCGGATCAATTTATACACATATTATTTTCTTTATACAACAGAGCATTATACCTATCGTCATAGCAGTAATAATATCATTACCTGTCAGTTTTCTGTTATTGCATAATTGGCTGTCACAATACAGTGTGATTAAAGGGTTATCTTATGTCTATGCGGCAGGTTCATTTATTAGCTTTATTTTATGCGTAATTATAGTTATGACTATTACACTTATTTTCAATAGTCATATCCTAAATAGCCAGAAGAAGAAATAACACCATGGATATAAATATTGAGCAGAGAAAAAATAAAAATGCAACTGCTAAGTTAATTATTTTTTTCGTATTATTGGCTGTTATTGCTTGTCTTTATTATATTTATTATTTATCTACCGCTCAGCGCTCTTTACTCATATCACGAGAGAATGCTGTTTTCCATACTATTGAATCAGAAGTGTATCAGGATGTGCTGACAACCCGAGCTATCGCGGTACCTAAAGAAAGCATAATTGTATCAAGTGAACGAGGAGGAAAAGTCACTGAAGTCACCAAACAGGCTTTCGACACTGTCGCGAAAGGCGATGTTATTATTCGTTTATCTAACTACGATTTTATGCTGGAAGCGACATCCAGAATAGCAAATATTACCGAGCAAATAAACAATCTGCGCAATATGAAAATACAGTTAGAACAAGATAATCGAGAGACAAAACTTAATTTACAAGAGGCTCAGCATCAGATAACGACTATTTCGAAAGATTTGGCAAGGCATCAAGTTCTCGACATGAAATCAATGATTGCAAAATCCGAACTGGAAAACCAAGTCGGCATGTTAAAAAACTGGCAAATAAAAAGTGAAATTTTAAAAGATCATGATAATAAAAATAAAGAGTCATTCCCCTTACAATTCAAAAGTATAGATGATTCTATATTATTACTGGAGAGAATGATGGATATTATAGAAAACGGCATGGAACAATTGGTTATAACAGCACCCATTGATGGGACTTTATCTATCCTTGATGTAGAACTGGGTCAACAAATAAAACCCGGCGAAAAAATTGCAATTATCGATAACCTTCAATCATATTATTTTAATGTTTATTTCAGTGAGTATTACCTCGATAAAATTAAGCCGCAAAGACAAATATCGGCAACAATAAATGGTCAAGAAACACCACTACTTATTGAGTCAGTATCAACTATTGTTGAAAATGGTAAATTCAAGGCAAAACTGATGCCATTACATGGCTCTACCTCCCTACTTAAAAGAGGGCAATCTATTGAAATACAAATTCCATTACAAGAAGAAAGTAACGCTGTGTTGATGGCACCTACTGATAGCATCATTTTCGATGATAATGGAAGTAATTTTATCTATATTTATCAGCCAGAAAACGATCTTGCCATTAAATCTAAAATAGACATAAAGCGTCGAAATCCGATGAAAACAGAAATAACATCAGGAATAAAGGTAGGGGAAATCATTGTCATCCCCCCAGAGACTAATAATAGTGAATACGATATCATTGGGTTCAAATAACATGCTAAACATACAAAATGCTGAAAAATGTTATACCACTAAAATAATTAAAACTAAGGTTCTTAATCATCTAAGCTTCAGCGTTGAAAAAGGTGATTTTGTTTCTATTATGGGGCCATCGGGTTCAGGAAAATCCACATTACTTAATATCATCGGTCTGTTTGACTCTCTTGATAATGGTTCATTCACACTGGCGGGAAAAAACATTATTGGTATGAGCTACTCACAAAAAATAATATTAAGACGATTATTAATAGGTTATATATTTCAATCATTCAATCTCATTTCACACTTATCTATTTTTGATAATATTGCTTTACCACTTAAGTATCGGGGCATTGGCAAAAAGGAACGTACCGAACAAGTTAACCAAGTTTTAAACCTGTTCGATATTGATAACCGGAAGCATCATAAACCAATGCAACTATCAGGAGGTCAACAACAACGAGTCGCCATCGCCAGAGCGATGGTATCTAACCCTGCATTGCTCTTGGCTGATGAGCCTACTGGTAATTTAGACAGTAAAAATGCCCGTTCTGTATTACAGCAATTAAAATATATAAACCAAAAAGGTACAACAATTATTATGGTTACACATTCAGATGAAGCCTCTGCATATGGCAACAGAATAATAAACATGAGAGATGGAAAACTAACATGAATAAATAGGAATATACTATGGATAATATGATTCCGGTAAAATACATTGATTGCATTAAGATAAATAAAATAGATCTAAAAGAACTGGAAAAACTCGAGACATGTGAATACAAAATACTATCATCTTATCTTATTGGTAAGATACCAGCAAAAAAATTACTCGATAGTGATGAGCTAGATATATTCAACGAAGAGATAAAAAAAAGTATTTCAGTGAAAACGATTAAAGCAAAAAAACTAGTTGTTGTATTAAAGGCAACCCGTTTATGTAATCTTCGCTGTACCTACTGCCACTCATGGGCAGAAGGCCCCAATCAGACGGTATCATTTCATACCCTAGTCCGAACAGTACGGCAGATCCTTGCTATCCCTAATGTAAATAGATTTGAGTTTGTCTGGCATGGCGGTGAAATAACACTGCTAAAGCCAGCATTTTTTAAAAAACTTATTTGGTTGCAGCAACAATTTAAGCGGCCAGAGCAATATATAACTAACACCATGCAATCAAATGTCGTCAATATCTCAGATGAGTGGTTAATATTTATTAAAGGTATTGGCATGAATGTTGGAATTAGTCTTGATGGTGTACCAGCGGTAAATGATAAACGGCGGATAGACTATCGAGGCAGGAAGACATCTGATCGCATAGCCAAAGGAATAAAAAAACTTCGCGAGTATAATATTCCATATGGTGCTCTTATTGTTGTTGACCGAGAAGTTTATCAAACTGACATGAAGGAAATGTTGGACTATTTTATCTCAATAGAATTAACCCACATTGAGTTTCTTAATATAGTTCCTGATAATAGACTCGTTAAAGGGCAGTATGTTGGCGAAGGATTTATCAGTTATGCTGAATTTATCCAGTTTCTATCAGAGCTGTTTATTATTTGGGTAAACGGTTATCAGGGTAAGATACATATTGCTGTTTTTGATGATTTTATTCGCGTATTGAAAGATGCTAAAAATAAACCTGCCGCATGTTATTGGTCTGGCAATTGCTCGCAAGAAATTATCACCTTAGAACCCAATGGTGACATCTCTCCTTGCGACAAATATGTAGGTGATAAAGGTAGCATCTATGGATCTTTGTTAAATACTGACCTGGCGGATCTTTTAGCTCACTCATCGCATAACCAACAAGCCATCAATGAGGAAAAAACCGCGACTGAAAAAATGCAACATTGCGAGTGGTTTTCTATTTGCCATGGCGGCTGCCCCCATGACCGGGTTATTAACCGTCGACATACCGAAGGATATAATGATACATGTTGTGGAACAGGGAAATTACTGGCGACCATTCAACGTTATTTAGCCAATACTTACTGAAACGACATTATAATGGTTTGAATTGTAACATGATAACGCAGTATTCTGCCCTTCAATAAGCAGACAGAATACTGACAATGTGGGGTTTATTAGGAAGGAGTTTTAGACTAAAAAGCAGATCCGGGTTGTAACAGAAAAGCCTGCTCCTCAGCACTGGATACTCGCCCAAGAATATGATTGCGGTGTGGGTAGCGACCGAAGCGATCAATAATTGCTTTATGGCGCAATTCATAATCTAGCTGAGTCTCATTACCTAGTTCGGTATATAGCTTCAATGCTTGCTGATGGATTAATGCGGATTCAGAATGCATAAAAGGTAAATAGAGGAACCCCCGCTGTGTATCTGATAACAGCCCAGCTTTGCCACTGCTGACCGCCTCCTGTGCCAACACCAAGGCCATGCCATCACAGGAAAATGAAGTCGGTAAATCGCGGAATAGATTTCGGCTGAATTGATCTAATATCAGAATTTCTGCCAGGCGCCCCTCAATATTCAGGCGCCAGTGAGCCAGTTCTCCCTTAGAGGCAGCCTGCCAAATGGCACCAAAATGCTGACGTAAATGGGCGTCAAAATCCTCATCTTTTTTGAACCACAATGCAGGGTCCATCTCACTAAACCAGAATTTCAGAATTTTTTGATAATCCATATTACCTCCAGTTTCACCCGACAAAGAAAATGCCAATAAAAAAGAATGATACAACTCAAGACAATATCAGACTGTGACCTCTTTGCCCCCCATCAATTCACCCGCATAGTAATCTCTGCCATAATGGCGCTCTCAATTGATTATTGCCGCGCACCCGTTATAGCTTCTGGCGACGGTGCCATCAGACCACGGAGTCCCGCATGGATCACTGTAATACCTCGGATTTACTCTCTCTGGAACAAGCTCTGACCAAAATGCTGTCACAGGTCACGCCATTACAGGCCACCGAAACCATTGCACTCACTGATGCTGCGGGGCGTATCACAGCCAGCGCAATCACATCCCCGATTGCCGTCCCCCCTTTCGCTAACTCCGCTATGGACGGTTATGCGGTGCGCTGTAATGAGCTTAGCAGCACGATACCGTTACCGGTGGCGGGTAAAGCTTTTGCTGGTGCAACGTTTAAAGAAGAATGGCCAGCAAATAGTTGTATTCGAATTATGACGGGCGCACCCATCCCCGAAGGTGCCGATGCAGTCATCATGCAAGAACAAGCCGTGGTGAGTGAACAAGGTGTCACCTTCAGTGGCAATGCGCGGATTGGGCAGAACATTCGACTGGCAGGCGAAGATATCCAACAAGGAGCGGCCGTTTTCCCCGCTGGCGTCAAACTCGGTGCGGCGCAACTTCCCCTCTTGGCATCATTAGGAATTGCCGAACTGACTGTTTTCCGCACATTGAAAGTAGCTATTTTCTCTACCGGCGATGAGTTGCAGCCCGTTGGGCAACCCTTGGGAGAAGGGCAAATTTACGATACCAACCGCTTTGCGGTTCGTTTGATGTTGCAACAGTTAGGTTGCCAAATTATTGATCTGGGTGTTATCCGTGATGACCAACAGGCATTACGCAAAGCATTTGAGCAAGCTGATGCCGTCGCCGATTTGGTGATTAGTAGTGGTGGCGTTTCTGTCGGTGAAGCCGATTACACCAAACAGATGCTGGAGGAACTGGGTGATATTGGTTTCTGGAAGTTAGCCATAAAACCCGGCAAACCTTTTGCTTTCGGTAAATTGGATCATGCCTGGTTCTGCGGCCTACCTGGTAATCCCGTCTCTGCTGCACTGACATTTTATCAATTGGTACAACCTCTTATTGCTAAAATCTCCGGCCACTCGACATGGCATCCACCATTACGTCTGAAAGCAAAAACGATCACAAAGCTGAAAAAATCGCCGGGTCGTTTGGATTTCCAGCGTGGGATTTTCTCAACTAATTCTCGTGGCGAACTGGAAGTAAGTACTACTGGTCATCAAGGTTCACATGTATTCAGCTCATTCAGCCAAGGTAACTGTTTTATCGTGCTTGAGCGGGAACGTGGTTCGGTAGAAGTCGGTGAAGTTGTTGAAATAGAGTTGTTTAATGAACTATTACGCTAGTTGATTATTGGCGTAATAAATTACTGAGAGCCTGATATGTTGCCTGAACTTTCCGATGCACAAGCCCTGCGTTATAACCGGCAGATTGTCTTACGTGGTTTTGATTTTGACGGTCAGGAAAAACTGAATACCGCTAAGGTATTAATTGTTGGATTAGGTGGCCTCGGGTGTGCCGCTGCACAGTATCTTGCAGTGGCAGGTATAGGTCATCTCACACTGCTGGATTTTGACAAGGTGTCTCTTTCCAATCTACAAAGGCAGGTTCTGCACCGCGATGACCGTATCGGTGTATCTAAGGTGGTGTCTGCGGCACTAACTTTGTCTGAGATGAATCCCAACCTGATAATCAAAACCATTGATGCCCAGTTAGATGATGAACAACTTGCCGTTGCCATAGCTGAACATCAATTGGTGTTAGATTGTACCGATAATGTCGCCAGCCGTGAGCAACTTAACCGCCTATGCCATGCACAGCGTAAACCACTGGTTTCAGGTGCGGCAATCCGCATGGAGGGGCAAGTCAGTGTCTTTACCTATCAAGAGGCTCAGCCGTGCTATCGCTGTCTGAGCCGGTTATTTGGCGATAACGCCCTAACCTGCGTTGAAGCCGGAGTCATGGCTCCATTAGTGGGTATTATTGGCAATCTACAAGCGATGGAAGCGATAAAACTACTGACTCAGTATGGGCAGGTGATATCAGGCCGCATATTAATGTATGACGCCATGACGGCGGAGTTTCGGAGTTTAAAACTGGCAAAAGACGCTAACTGCGAGGTTTGCGGTAAGGATTAGCGGAATATCGGGCAAAAAAAAAGCTGATGCATGGCATCAGCTCTTATTAACACGCGGTCAAATAATCAGGACTGAATACCCTGACTACGCAGATAATCTTCGTAGTTACCGGTAAAGTCGATCAGTTTTTTCGGTGTCATTTCAATCACTCGGGTCGCCAGTGAACTGACGAACTCACGGTCATGGGAAACGAAGATTAGCGTACCTTCGTACATTTCCAACGCCATGTTAAGAGCTTCAATCGATTCCATATCCAAATGGTTGGTTGGCTCATCCATTACCAGAATGTTAGGCCGCTGCATCATCAGCTTGCCAAACAGCATGCGCCCTTTCTCACCACCAGATAGAACTTTAACTTTCTTCTTGATATCGTCCTGGCTAAACAGCAAACGACCCAACACACTGCGAACAGCCTGCTCATCGTCCTTTTCCTGTTTCCACTGACTCATCCAGTCAAATACCGTGAGATCAATTTCAAAATCACTGGCGTGATCCTGCGCGTAATAGCCAATTCTACTGTTTTCAGACCATTTCACAGTACCAGCGTCCGCTTCATAATCCCCGACCAGGGTTTTCAGCAAAGTCGATTTACCAATACCGTTCGGCCCAAGAATAGCGACTTTTTCACCCACTTCCAGGCGCAGATTGAGGTTTTTAAACAGTGGGCCGTTATCAAAACCTTTAGTCAGCATTTCAACTTCCAGCGCATTTCTGAACAACTTTTTATCCTGATCAAAGCGGATAAATGGGTTCTGGCGGCTTGAAGCTTTCACTTCATCAAGCTGAATTTTATCAATTTGACGGGCACGTGAAGTGGCCTGTTTAGATTTAGAGGCGTTGGCACTAAAGCGGCTGACGAAAGATTGCAGCTCAGAGATCTGGGCCTTTTTCTTAGCGTTATCAGAGAGCAAACGATCGCGAGCTTGAGTCGCCGCAGTCATATATTCGTCATAGTTACCCGGAT
>NZ_JBLWEX010000141.1:0-11732 GCF_048323875.1 Yersinia sp. LJYL362 | reverse complement strand
GCGCTGTGAACCGCGCCAGAAAATACGCTGGCAGCACACAGCATTGCCCAGCACAGAGGTATCGCCTGTTTACGTCGTGTCATGATTGCCGCCCCATTTAAAGTAGTGTGAAGTGTATTCAAGTAACGTGAATGTAATGACATAAGCATGAATTGTGCCAGCAAGCATCAAGGGAAAAAATAAGTGAAAGGAGTTGTCAGTAACAGGCTGTAGTTAAAGATCTATTTTTATTTAGCGCTGAATAACCAGCATGGGCAGGATAATGAAAGGGTAGGAAAGTGATTGACTCAGTGCAGGATAACGCACAGAAAAAGTGCAAATTTGCGCCTTTTCTGTGCAGGGTAAGTAAATCAAAAATGCATAAGTCTTGAATTCAGACACTCAATTATTAGCGGGAGGATCATCAACAGGATCGGGTTTAAGGTCAGCAGGACGAGGAGGCACAGGGCTGACCTGGTCGGTAGTATTCCTTTTGACATCATCCTTACCGAGTAAGTACCCGGCAATAGCACCAAACAAACCAAGAATTGGTGCTAATTGATTATTATCATATCCAGTCACACATAAATAGGCAGAGAAGGAAATGATTAAAACAATGGTGTACATCTTTAGAATATATCCGCCGCGTAATTTACACTTAATCAAAATATAAGTAATCAAAACAAGAATAAATGCAGTAAATACTAATATTCCTGTAGACAATGACATAACAAGTTCAGGAGTCCACAGCGCTTTAGTACTACCTGCTGCTTGGCCAGATATACCCGTGCTAAACGTTTTGTCCATTTCTTGCGAAGTTGAATTAAGAATATCAATCTTTGATAAATTAGCCATAGTCATGACCCCATATTAATTCTTCTGTTTTAACTCAATATTTTCTATTCTTTGATTAAGTTCATTAATGACACGAGTCTGAGCATCTATAGTTTTTTTCATGCTATCTAACCTGGTCAATATATTGACCTGAATATTATTATCGCCTGTATATAGAGGAGGGACTGGAACATGAATTAAAGTAGGTGCACTAAGAGGATCAGCAGATAACTCACAACCATTACATTTGACTATTCCGGAGACTATGCCAGAAGTTTTTATGGGTTCTTTTACATCAGGATTATCTTGCCCATATAGCAAAGGAGATGAAATAAGATACGTGGTGCCCAATAGTACGAATAGTGATTTACGCATATTCACTCCAATAACGTAGACATTAAATATCGGGATATTACATATTTAGCAATATCACCTAATTCATTTCCGTACTTTTCCCACCCATATCCATGTGAAATAGATATTATTAATAACTTATTTAAACCATACCAGTATCTTTGCTGCAAGTTTTATCAATTTCGCGGTTTTGTCGATAACAACTGCAACATCATTAATATTGTCTATAGCTTCATTAACAGTCTTGGTTATATTTTGGGATGTTTTTTTAATATCGGCCAGAATATCCATATCCCCCGAAGGTATTTTATCCAACTGAACGAGTGCGGTACTGAGTTGGTTGTTTTGTGAAACAAGTGTCCAATATTTTTCTGGATTGATGACGACATTTTTATTATCAACTGGCCATTTGGTGATCAGTAAATTATTCTTTCCCATTGCTAAAAGTAATGCATATTCTAACTCATCATGTTGGGACATGTTAGTTTCCTCAATCAGTTAGTCACTAATGAACCATTGAATTTTTTATATTGTTCAACATAAATCTTAATTTGTTCTATTAAAATCATCAGATTCTCTTTTGAAAAATCATTATCATTGACTTTATCCGTTAACTTCTGGTGTGCCTCCTTAATATTATCTAAGTTTTTTATCAATCCTCTTCTAAAGTTATGCTCACTCTCCTCACTCAGTGCATTTTGTTTTTTATCAAACTCGATATATTTATCTTTACGTTGCTCAAGCAAAGTATATTTTTTTATTTTATTAAAATCATTAACTTCATTTTCAAAAGCCAGTCTTCTTGCCATATATACCCGACCAATAACACCAGGAGTTGCCAGGTTATTGACCAGAAAATAATGAATATTTATTATCATCACATTGGCGTCATTGACGACTTGTTTTATTTTTATATTTCTATAGTAATCAACACTCGCTACTGCTGCAGTGTCAATTATGGAGGATATTGCAGCAATTTGCGCTGAATCGATCACTTCATTTTGACGTGCAAACGTTGTTTTCAAACTGCTATTGAATTGTGTGAGCGAAGTACTAAAGTTAGTTGATGCTTTATTAATGTCCTCCACACTCCCCGCTGCCGCTAACTTAACCAACAAAACTGAATATAACAAAAGAGCTTTATTTACAGCGGTAAGTTGCTCTGATTTTTCCGTAACTCCTTTCTGAGCGATTTCTGCCTCAGTAGGGATACTTAACTCAGGAATATATGGCCCCAAGCCATTGAGTTCTACATTTAAATCAGGATTAGCCTTTGCTATATGAGCAAATTGCATTTCCTTTATAGAATTTTTATATTCAGTAATTAATTGTTGGTTTATTTCTGCCGAAGAGTTAGTCACTATAGCAAAGTCTTTAATTGTTCTACTGGTTTGGCTTGCACAAGCCGTTATCAGAAGTGACAATATAACAATAAGTGTTTTCATTTAATCCCTCTGACCTGTAGATTATATAAATCAAACAAACCATGTCACGTATCAGATACGATTTAACGGAAGTGACATTAAAACTCTTTATGATTAGAGTTAAGTATATGGCTAAAAAATAGACAATATAAACAAAGCATAAAAATAAAAATTATCGATCTGATTTTGTATTAGAAAGTAGGTTTTAATCCTTATTAAAAAAGAAAAATATGAATTAACAGCGGGGAGGTTTCTACAATTCAGCATAAAATAGGAATGGAAAAATGAACATACTTTTTTAAGATCGTAAACTGATGATAGCACTCAATATAAATCAGTATTATTAGCACCGTGACAACATCGCGGCAGTGATTTAGTCGTGCAGGCTAACGCACAGAAAAAGTGCAAATTTGCGCCTTTTCTGTGCAGGGTAAAAATTAAATTTTGGCGGTTGCGAGGTACTTCTCCATCTCTTCAACCGGTACCATACCGCCGCCCGTCGCCCAGACCAGATGGGTCGCATGACGCATTTTCTCAGCGCTAAAATGATTCTGTTCTAAATAGCCCGAACTGCTGCTAACCCGCACCGGGCCTGGCATACCCGCTAATGCTGACGGCTCCAGTCGAATACTTTCATACTGATTGAGTAGACCAAGCAGGTCATACATTTCAGCATCACTTAAGGTATAGAAACCATCCAGTAAATGCTCCATAGCCCGACCCACAAAGCCGGATGCCCGCCCGACGGCCAAACCATCTGCGGCAGTAATGTTATCAATACCAATATCTTGCACAGAAATACCATCATGCAAACCAGTATAAACGCCCAATAACATGCACGGCGAATGAGTCGGCTCGGCAAAAATACAATGCACATGGTCACCGAAGGCCAGTTTCAATCCAAACGCCACCCCACCGGGGCCTCCGCCCACGCCACAAGGGAGATAAACAAATAACGGGTGATTTTCATCTACCACTATCTGCTGCTCGGCAAACTGTTGTTTCAGCCGCCCGCCCGCCACCGAATACCCCAAGAATAAGGTGGGTGAATTCTCATCATCAATAAAGAAGCAATTTGGATCAGATTCCGCCTGCTTGCGCCCCTGCGCTACTGCCACCCCATAGTCCTGAGCATACTCAACCACATTGACGCCATGTTCGCGCAGTTTGCGTTTTTTCCATTCACGGGCATCAGCCGACATATGCACACTGACACTGAACCCCAACTTGGCACTCATGATGCCAATCGACATCCCCAGATTGCCGGTCGACCCTACTGCAATGCGGTATTGGCTGAAGAACTGGCGAAAATCATCGGAAAACAACGTGCTGTAGTCATCGGTTTCCTGCAATAAACCGGCCTGTAGTGCCAGTTTTTCCGCATGAGTTAATACTTCATAAATACCGCCACGAGCTTTAATGGAGCCGGAAATCGGCAAGTGACTGTCTTTCTTTAACAATAAGCGGCCGGTTATCTCCACCCCATAGCGCTGTTGCAAGGCATTCTGCATAGCAGGGATTGCCACAATGTCAGACTCGATAATGCCCTTGGTCTTTTGTGTTTCAGGAAAAGCCTGGCACAAATAAGGGGCAAAACGTTGCAACCGAGCCTCGGCATCGGCGACATCTTGTTGCGATAATCCGACATAGGGAAGACCCTTTTCAAGGGTGGTCGCCTGCGGATTAAACCACGTCACCTCCTCCAGATTGATAAGATTTTTGACCAATGGATAGTCGGTAATTAATTTATCAATTTTAGTGCTATTCATAGAATGTCTCTTTTCGATCATATAATGTAAGAAAGCAGGAAAGTGGTCCCCAATGCAATCACCGACGCGATAAAGGTCGCGGTGGTGTAATATTTAAATGTCTCACTCAGCGTCGCACCGCAATATTGTTTTACCAACCAGAATAGCGAGTCAGTAACGATGGTGAAACCAATTGCGCCGGAGCCAATAGCCAGAGTAATAATCTCTGGGCTGACATTGGGATACATCGGTAATATTGGGGAAACAATGGCAGTTGCCCCCATCATCGCGACCGTCGCAGACCCCACCGCAGCATGTAGAATCAATGCGACTAACCATGCCAATAGAATGGGATGCATATCCAGGTTTGATAAAATTACTGCCAGTGAATCCGCCAACCCACTGGCTTTTAATATTCCGTTAAATGCCCCACCAGCACCGATGATTAACAGAATATTGGCAATAGAAGAAAAACTCTCTTCTGTTTTTGCCAACAAGGTACTCATGCCCATATTTTGCCGAATGCCTAATGTGTAATAGGCAACAAACGCCGCAATAAACATGGCAGTAATTGGGTTACCAATAAACTCTACTATTAAATAGAGCGTGGTGCCCTTTTCCATATTCAGCTCGGCGGCCGTTTTCGCCAGCATTAGAATAATCGGCAGCAATACAGTAAATAAAGTGGCACCCAAGGACGGTAATTCATCCTCATTACGCACTTGCACTTCGGAAAACGCTTGCGGTACCGCTTTAAACGGTAGACGTTTACCGACCATACGCAGGAACAACGGCCCACCAATTAATGACGCGGCCAGCCCAACAACCAATCCATAAACAATCACTGTACCAATGTCAGCCCCTAAAGCATTGGTGACATACATGGCTGCTGGATGTGGCGGCACCACGCAATGCACCGCCATCAACGCCGTACACAGCGGAATAGCCAACTTAAACAATGAGGTATTGGTTTTTTTGGCAATGGAAAATGCCAAAGGAATCAATAAGACAACACCCACTTCAACAAACAGGGTGATACCGCAAATTAGCCCGACTAACACCATAGTGACATCCGGTGATAGCCATCGACAGCGCTGCAAGGTGATACCGATGCGCTCAGCTGCACCGGATATTTCCATCATTTTCCCTAAGATGGTTCCCAGCCCAATGACTGCAGCCAGGAAGCCCAATGTCCCGCCAATCCCTCCTTCAATGGAGTTCACCATCTCCAGTGGATTCATGCCCATTAATAGCCCGACATAAAAACTGGCTAATAGCAGGGCGAGGAAAGGATGTATTTTCAGTTTTACAATGGTGAAAATGATAATAATGATGCTTGTTAATAACGTCCCCACTACCCATATTTGTGAGTCCATAGCCGACCTCTTCTAATAATAAATTATGCCTCCATTGAATAAGAATGAGTCGGTACTGACAAATGATAAAAAACGCCATTCAGATGAGCCAGATTGAACCAAAAATGCAATATATGTCAAAGTTCTGCCATTAACTCTGGTTTGAATGACATTAGATAATCTTAAATGCCTACTTTGTCGATCATTGCGGTATGCTATTTAGACAAAACAGATTGTCTTAGAGGCCGCTATGTACCCGGAAAAGAGCTATATCACCCGTAATAAGTTATTGAATGGCTATCAGCTATCTAAGCTCTATACGTTTGAAATTGCCGCGCGACATTGCTCGTTTGCGCTGGCCGCCGATGAGTTATCGATAAGCCCGAGTGCCGTCAGCCACCGGATTAATAGCCTTGAAGAGGAATTAGGTTTCAAGCTATTCCAGCGTTTTCACCGCAAAGTGGAACTGACCAGTGAGGGAGAAAGAGTATTTTGGGTACTAAAATCTTCTCTGGAATATCTGAATCAAGAAATCTTGGAAATAAAGAATCAGGAACTGTCTGGCACACTTACTGTTTATTCTCGCCCCTCCATTGCCCAATGCTGGTTGGTGCCCAAGCTGGCTGATTTCGCCCATCACTACCCTGCTATCAGTTTAAATATTCTGACCGGCAATGAGAATGTCAACTTCCAAGGTGGCGGCATTGACTTAGCTATTTATTTTGACGACAAAACTCCGGAAAAATTGTCCTATCAACACTTAATGGATGAATCAATGGTGCCCGTATGCAGCCCAGAATATGCAGAAAAACATCAGCTTTATGGCAATCTGAACAATCTGCGGCAATGTACCTTGCTGCATGACCGACAAGCCTGGAGTTATGATTCCGATAGCAGTGAATGGAATACCTGGAGTCAACAAGCTGGTTTTGAGATAGATCCCCTACAGCGCAGCATGGGTTTTGACCGCTCCGACTTGGCGATTATTGCTGCAATAAACCATGTCGGTGTCGCCATGGGGCGTAAGAAATTGGTGACTAAACGGCTGGAAAATCAAGAGCTAATTATGCCGTTCCCCGGCATGGAAGTGAGATGTGAGCAACGCTATTACATCTCGACACTGTCTGACCGGCAATGGCCAAAAATTAATGCCTTTGTTCGGTGGTTAAAAAAAATGGCAGAAGAGTCGTGATAATTGGGCGCGCCATAATAGACGCCCCCTAAGACATGATCACCTCTTGGGCCACTTTCTACGTCAAACCCCGTCAGTACTGACGACGGGCATTTACCCCCTATTTTTTATTTAACCCATTTCCACCATCAATAGACTAAGGCTATCTCAATGATAGGCGAAGCTGCCCCAGTAGCTTGATAAAGGTCAACCATCACTCAGCACCGCCCAGAGATAAACCCATTTAATAAATAGGGTTATTGACAGGATAAAAACCATAAATGTGAAAGCGACTGATCGCTTTCCACACAACAAAGGAGTGCTGCTGTGATAAGAAAATGGCTAATTGGCGGAGGTATATTAATAGTTGCAGGTTATCTGGGTGTCGCAGGTTATATCTACATGACAGATAACGCCCGCAGTGACGCATTAATCAGCGAGGAAAAACAATTAACCAATGAGTCGTCCCCCACGGTAAGTAATACCAAAATAACCAATCAACAGATAAATCATCTGCTTTATCAAAAGGGCTGCGATTATTGCCACACCAGCAGTGCCTCTCTACCGTTTTATGCCGCTATTCCGGGCGTGAAACAATTAATGGCTTACGATATTCAACAAGGTAGCCAATATTTCTCATTGGAACCGACCTTATTAGCTATTAAAGAAAATCGTGCCGTACCTGAAGCAGATTTAGCAAAAATTGAATCGGCTATTGCTCGCGAACAAATGCCACCACAACGTTTTGCCGTTTTACACTGGGCTTCAGGTATCAATGCTGAAGAAAGAAACCAAATTCTCGATTGGGTTAAATCACAACGAGCAGAATATTTCCCTTCAACCAGCAGCCGTGATCTGCAACATCTCACCTTACAACCGCTGCCGGATGCATTACCTGTCGACAGTAAAAAAGTGGCATTGGGTTCTCGCCTATTCCACGATCCACGGTTATCCAGTGATAACACCGTATCTTGCGCCAGCTGCCATCTGCTTACAAAAGGTGGAGTCGATAATCTGGAGACCTCAACCGGTGTTGATGGTCAAAAAGGCGGGATTAATGCACCGACAGTCTTCAACGCCGTATTCAATGTGAATCAATTCTGGGATGGCCGCGCGGTTGATTTACAACAACAAGCCGGTGGTCCGCCACTGAATCCGGTAGAAATGGCGTCAGCATCGTGGGATGACATCATTAGGAAACTGCAACAGGATGCCCAGTTAACACAGGAGTTTATTCAGGTTTATCCGCAGGGCTATTCCGAACACAATATTACTGACGCTATTGCTGAATTTGAGAAAACGCTGACCACGCCAAATAGTCCCTTTGATCGCTATTTAAAAGGTGATGCCGATGCCCTCACCGCCAGCCAGAAAAATGGCCTGGCATTATTCCAGAAAAATAAATGCGATACCTGCCATGTGGGTAAAAATATTGGCGGGCACTAGCCTGCCACCACAGGATATTAACGATATCGTCGCTTTCCTTGAAAGCCTGACCGGCGAATATATTCCACATCAATAACGAGAATTCATATCTCAATATCCGCAGTGCAGATTATCTGCGGATATTTTCTCTCCTTGTGTTTTGTCTATTTTTTCAGCATAAATATTCAAGACAATCGACTTCAGCCAGACTTAATTAATAAGTTTCAACTAAGAATATTCTTGTAACTTACTGGTAAAAATGAATTTATGTCAAAAGGCGTTGCTTAAAAATATAGCCTCACGTTATGCTCATTTACACATATAACAAAATGTAACAGAGCATTCTGTAGAGGAAGTTAGCATGGATCGTCGTACACTTTTAAAATCATCGGGTTTACTGCTGGGAGGATTAACGTTAGGTAGTGTTATTTCTGGTGCTCAGGCAAATAATTCTAAGACAGCCCCACGAATATTGATACCGAGTGAACAGCAGCCACTACTGCTCAATTTTAATGAAAACTCGCTGGGTATGTCACCAAAAGCGCATCAAGCTATTATTGACGCTCTGCCAACTGCATTTCGTTATCCCGATGCTGCTCGCGAACAATTAATAACTAATATTGCCGCAGAGTATCAACTTAAAACTGAAAATATCTCTCTGGGGAATGGTTCATCCGAAACTATCCAAGCTGTAATACAGGCGGTAATTCATCAAGCCGAACGTGATAATAAGCCCATTCAACTCGTGGTACCGGACCCAACCTTTAACTATGCAGAGTTGTATGCCAAACCTTTTGGCATCCCTATTGAGAAAGTGGTCCTAACCAAAGAAATGGCATTTGACCTACCCGCCATGCAAAAAAAAGTAGCCGACTTCAATGGGCGTTCAATTGTCTATCTGTGTAACCCAAATAATCCAACTGCGACCATCACTCCAGCAGACCTTATTACTGCATGGGTGAAAAATGCCACGCCAGAGACACTGTTTATTCTTGATGAAGCCTACGCTGAGTTTGTTAGCAATCCTGCATTCAGTAGCGCTATTTCACTGGTTCAGGCTGGTCACAGAAATGTGTTGGTGACACGAACATTCTCGAAAATATTCGCGTTAGCTGGCCTGAGGATTGGTTATGGCATTGCGCATCCAGAACTGATTTCGATGGTGGAAAACTTTGTCTCTCTGGATAACACCAATACCGCAGGAGCTGTTGCAGCATTAGCCTCGTTGCAGGATAAGCCTTTTGTACAATACAGTCGCCAGTCGACCGATCAAGCTCGGCGCATCGTGACTCAGGCACTTGATCAACTGAAATTGGCCTACCTACCCTCTGAGGCAAACTTTGTATTCCATCGTGTGACTGGGGATGTAAAAACTTATCAAAACCGCATGAAACAATATCACGTGTTTGTCGGACGTGAATTCCCTCCTGCCGTTGGCTGGAATCGCCTTACATTAGGAACACCAGAAGAGATGATCGCATTTGTTACTGTATTGAAAATGTTCCGCACCAAAGGTTGGGTATAGCGGATATTATCCAATGCCATCGGCTACCAAAGGGAAGGCATGATTGCCTTCCTGATTATCCGAATAGTAACTGTTAATTGCTGGCCTATATGGGCTGGCAATTATCTGTCTCTTCAATTTAATGGCCGTCCATGACCATTTTTATAACGGCATTACGCCGCCACCCGCCATCTAATACCAAAGTCTGCCCCGTCATATAACGGCTGTCATTACCTATCATAAAGGCGCTGACGCGAGCGACTTCTTGCGCATTCCCCATGCGGAGTAAGGGTATCTGTTTACGTAATCCTTTTAGAGCATCAGCAGGCATAGCGCGGGTCATGTCACTGTCGATAATGCCGGGAAGCAGGCAGTTAACGCGAAGATTAAAACGCCCCATTTCAAGCGCCAGCGAACGGCTCAGACCGATCAGCGCCGCTTTACTGGCACCATAGACACTCTGGCCGATATTGCCTTTAATCGCGGTCACCGAAGACATCAGCAATACAGCCCCCTCACCCTGCATCATCATTTGCGGCAAGACATGTTTATTCCAGTAGAAAACCGCATTCAGATTGGTATCGAGCACACTACGCCAGTTATCACCATTTTGCTGAATATGTAAGCTATCGCCAGTAATGCCTGCATTATGAATTACCGCGCCGGGTGGGCCGTATTTTTCCAGCAATTGCGGTGCCAGCGTATCAACATCGGCTTCATTGCGGCCATCACAGCGATAGCAGGTCACCTGACCGGGTAGCCCTGCACAGCTTTCAATGACATCGCGGCTCTGTTGTTCACCGTTGCGCCAGGTAAACCAACATCTCATTCCTTGGCCAGCTCTTCGACCAATGCGCGGCCAATACCACGGCTGCCCCCGGTAATTAACACCCATGTTACTGCGGTGGTGATTAATGGCCCCAAATCAGAACGAGCCGCAATAGCCGCACGTAATACCCAGCCATCATCAGGGTTACCGACAATCAGGGTCGGTTCGATGGCGTAGTACAGTGCACTGCGCACAAATACATTGGGATGATTGATGCGCAGTAAATTTGCACTGAAATGCACATCATGGTGAGTCTGGATAACCGGCACCGACTTGAAAACATCAATCAAGGTTTCAGCCTCAATCCCCGGTAGCACTTGTTTGGCCATTGCCAGTGTTTGCGGCGCAGCGACTAACAGTTTGAATAACAGAGCATCGAAAAAAAACCAACATTCAGCCGGTTGTGATGCATCGCCCAGGAATTGCTGACTGAACTGGAAAACGTCAGCCGCAGACAATGAAACCCATTCAGTGCCCGTTTGCACCAGTGCCGCGCACTGCGCAGTTTACCGGTAAAACAACTTTCACCGCTGCCAATATCCATCAGATTACCGCTCACCTGCCCTGCCGTTTCGCTCAGTTGCAGCTGATATGTTAAATATTGTGCTCTCAGCCTGTTGCACCTTGCTATTTATGATGGCGGGCTTTACAACTGGCCGAGTACTGACACTGAGTGAAAGAAGTGGTTTGGTTAACATGCAGCCATTAGACAACCTGGTAAATCCTTATATACAGTGGGAAAGATACCAATATATTCGACATATCAACCTGTTGCTGCAATTTAACCACAATCCCGATCCGGCATTACTGAGCCAGTTCAGAGTATGGGCTGAGCAATACATTCAATTGCACAATGATCCTAATGTTTATCAAAGCCTTATAATGATTACCCTGTATCAGAATGACCTGATACAAGCCAATCACCTGCGCCAGATAGCTCATGCACTGTTCCCCGAAAACCTTGCATTCAGGTAGAACCAATCCCATCCGTAGAGAGATAGCTGTATGGCCCCTTTGTTCTGGGGCTAATCTGCCTTGTTTGCGAGTCGTCTCGAGTTTTAGCTATGTCAGTTTTCGGGCTGCTGGGCTAGTATATCGGCTGGAAAAAG